>JBEKGG010000026.1:0-25934 GCA_050012915.1 Terriglobales bacterium
GAAACCAAGAGCAACAAAATGTTGTGGCAGACGAATTTCACCGCGTCGAGCGAGGATCTGCTCTCTCTGCAGGCGCAGCTGGCCAATCAGCTCCGCCGAGGTTTATTGCCGACTCTGGGCGCGGCCGGAAATTATCTCGATACCGGGACACGGCCGAAGAACCAGGAAGCTTACGACCTTTACCTGCACAGTCTCGCATTGCCACACGATGCCGGCCCGAACAAAGATGCGATCGCGGTGCTGGAACACGTCGTGGAGATGGATCCGAACTATGCTCCCGCCTGGGAGGAACTCGGCGTGCGCAGTTATTATGACGCCGATTATTCCAACGGCGGAGAAGAGATGTTCCAGCGCTCCAATAAAGCTTCTGAGCGCGCAATTGAGCTTGATCCAAATCGGATCGTGGCCGCGGGCCAGTTGATCACAAATCGCGTGGAGCGGGGCGAGTTAACCAAGGCGTATGAGGCGGCGCAGGCATTGGTCAAAAGCCGGCCGGAGAGTGGTCAAGCTCACTTCACGCTGTCGTTTGTGCTCCGCTACGCTGGAATGCAGGACGAAGCCGCGCGCGAGTGCGATACTGCGATCGAGTTGTCTACGGGAAACTACCAGTTCCGGTCGTGCGCTTGGGCATTCATGGAATTGGGCCGAGAGCAACGCGCGAAGGACTTTGTCAGCCTGGATGCTGGCTCGGAATGGGCCAACTCCGCAACCGTTTCGGTACTTATACGCGAAGGTAAACTGGCCGAGGCACGCGAGGCCGTAAAGAAAATTTCGAACAATCCCCGCTATCATCGAGATCTGTTCGAGGCATGTTTGGGAATGCGACCGGCTTCGGAGCTGGACAAGATCACGACCGATACGGAGGTGTCCGTGCTTGCCGAACCCGATCCCGAGCCTTGGTACTACGAAGGAACGATCATGGCATTCTGCGGAAAGCCTGCGATTGCGCTGCACATGCTCACGGCGGCGGTTGAACAAAATTATTGTTCGTATTCGGCTTTACTGTCTGATCCGTTGTTGGCAAATATGCGCAGCGGCAAAGACTTCGACGCCGTACTGACCGCCGCGCACCAGTGCCAGGAAAGCGTGCGTAATCCGCAAGGACAGTGAATCAAGTAGGATGGTTCGTGCGGTTGCGGCTACCCTTTTTACTTCTGCACGGTCAATGATCGAGACGATAGATCAGGAAAAATATTGGTTCCCATCCGCGAGAAAAACAATCTTTTACCTATGACCGAAGATGACCGCGGCGTCTGGCACAAACGAGTTCGGCCTCGGTCGCTGCAGTTTCTTATTGTTTTATTTTTGATCTCTCTGGTCACCGTCGCCGCGCTTTGGCAATCCACGCCAAAGCCAGAAAACCCGACAGCTCCACGTTATGTAGATCCGTTACCCCAGGATACCGGAGCCGCCGGATTGCAGGAAATGCTGTTGCGGCTGCGGACCACGGCCCGCCTGATGCAAACCGTGGCCCACCCCGACGATGAAGATGGCGGCATGTTGACCCTGGAGTCGCGCGGCAAGGGCGCGACGGTGCTTCTGCTGACACTCAATCGGGGCGAAGGCGGACAGAATAAAGTGGGCAGTAATTTGTTTGATGTGCTCGGCGTCTTGCGGACGCTGGAGCTCCTCGGAGCGGATCAGTATTACGGCGTGGAGCAACGCTTCACGCGGGTAGCCGATTTTGGCTTTTCTAAAAATGCCGACGAGACATTTCAGAAGTGGCAAGGACACGATATCGCGCTCGGCGACATGGTGCGGGTGATTCGTACTTTTCGGCCTGACGTTTTAGTCGCTCGCTTCTCTGGCACCGATCGTGACGGACATGGTCATCATCAGGCTTCCGCGATTCTTACGCGCGAGGCATTTCGTGCGGCGGCTGATCCCAGTCGGTTCCCGGAGCAGATCAACGAAGGCTTGCTGCCGTGGCAAGCGAAGAAACTTTACATCGGCAACGTCTGCGGATTTGGGGCTCAGACTTGTCCGGCTGAGAATTACACAGTCCGGCTGAATACAGGAGAACCGAATCCGCGACTCGGCATGTCATACGCACAGTTTGCCGTGGAGGGATTGCGGCATCAGCTTTCACAGGGTGTGGGTGCTTTTTCTGTTGATGCGGGCCCACGATACACCTATTACAAACTGGTGGATTCGGTTTTGCCGTCCGCAACCGACGAAGATGGGCACGAGAAGGATTTTTTCGGCGGGATCGACACCAGTCTGCCGGGTCTGGCGTCTCGATTGGGAGCGGAAGAATCGAAAGTGCCGTGGCTGCGTTCGGAGCTGACAGAGGTTGCGAACCGAGTTCAGATTGCGACCCAGCGAAGCGAAAAAGACAAAAGCGATGCTGCGGGACCGCTGCTGGTCGGATTGCAGAAACTCGATTCGATCATAAACCGCGTAGACAGCAGCGACATCACCACGGCGCTTAAGCAGGATTTGTTCCAGAGGCTTCGTGAAAAACAGCAACAGATGCGGATGGCACTGAACCTGGCAATGGATATCTCACTCGAAGCGACGGTCGCCCCTCCGGGCGGAGGGACGGGCTTGCCGAAGGAGGAAGACGCCTTCACGGCTGTTTCTCCAGGGCAGAAGGTCCTGGTTCGAGTTAAATTTCATAACGGCTCAAAGTACAAGCTCGTACTAGACGGCCTACGGCTCGATGCTCCCCAGGAATGGGCAAAGCAGATCGACAAAGAAGCTGTCCTCGCCGTTGCTCCGGGCGCGGATCAGTACGCGAACTTCGTCGTGCAGATTCCTGCTGATGCCGCCAACGACCATTTTTATACGCGGCCTTATTGGCATCGGACGGACCCGGAAACGGAAAGTATCAATACGATCGACGACGACCGCTACGTTACTCTGCCCTTCCCACCGCCTCCGTTCCACGCGACGGTCAAGTATCACACGCATCATTCGCCGCACGATCTGACTCTCTTCGGTGGGACGCGTGAGCTGGGTGGATCGAACGGACCAGAGACGGCGATTTCTTCTCCTGTGGTCACGAGGTTCGTAGATGACGAAGGCCGAGAGCGGACGCGGCCGCTCGCGATCGTCCCCGCGTTTTCTGTGGTGCTGGAGCCTGGGCAACAAGTAATTCCGACAGAAGGCGATGGTGAAAAGCGCGTGAAAGTCGGCGTTTCGAACAACCTGTCCGGCGCTGCCAACGGCACGCTTCGTCTGGAAGTGCCCGCTGGCTGGGCGGTTCAACCCGAAAAGTTATCGATGGAGTTCCACAAGCGCGGGGAAAAGCAGGAGTTCGAGTTCAAAATATCTCCGGCTAGCTTGAAAGAAGGACGCGGCGCGATTCGTGCAGTTTTCGAGTCGGGCGGAGTGAATTACAGCGAGGGGTACAGCGTGGTGACTCGTGAGGACCTCGGCAGCTTTTACTATTATCAGCCCGCGCTGCAGCGCGTCAGCATCGTCGATGTGAAAGTGCCCAAAGATTTAAAAGTCGGTTACATCATGGGCGCCGGCGACGATATCCCTACGGTGCTGGAACAGCTTGGAATGAAGCTGACGATCATCCCGGCGGATACACTCGCTGGCGAAAACCTAAGCAGATACGAGACGATTGTGCTGGGAATCCGCGCCTACGATACACAAAAAGATGTCGCGACCAACAATAAAAAGCTGTTGGACTTCGTCTATAACGGAGGCACGCTGGTGGCGCAATACAACACTGGCGTCGCCGAGTTCAACAATGGGAAATTCACGCCTTATCCCGCGCAACTCAGCCGGGCGCGGGTTTCGGTGGAAGAGGCTCCCGTCGAGATTCTGGCCCCGGACGACGGCGTTTTTCACTTCCCCAACCAAATCACGCAGCACGACTTCGACGGATGGGTGCAGGAACGTGGGTTGTATTTCATGGATCGGTGGGACAGCAATTTCACTCCTCTGTTGGCTTGCCATGATCCGGAAGAACCGCCACAGAAGGGCGGCTTGCTGCGCGCGCAATATGGCAAGGGAACGTACATCTACACGGGATATGCTTTCTTTCGTCAATTGCCGGCAGGAGTGCCGGGAGCGATCCGGCTTTATGTGAATTTGTTGAGCGCTGGACATGAAAAGCAATCTGTTCAATAACCCCGGTTCGCAGTTCTCTGTTTTAAGTTCTCAGTTGTTCGTTGAATGCAGCCTGCATCTCATCCCGGCCAGAATTCTCCACGCCTGATTCGCGGCGTAGGACTCGGCAGCGCGACCGCGCTCAACATGATCGACATGATCGGCGTGGGCCCGTTCATCACTATCCCCTTGATGGTGAGCGCAATGGGTGGGCCACAGGCGATGCTTGGCTGGATTCTGGGCGCGATCTTTGCCATGTGCGATGGCCTGGTGTGGGCGGAACTCGGCGCGGCTATGCCGCAGTCGGGCGGTTCTTATCATTATCTGCGCGAGATCTACGGTCCCAACGGCCTCGGCCGATTGATTTCGTTTCTTTTTGTCTGGCAGCTTTCTTTCAGTGCACCGCTCATTATCGCCTCCGGATCGATTGGGCTTGCAGGATACGCATCCTATTTCTGGCCGGGACTCGAAACGCAATACATCGCTCGCCACTGGAGCGTGCCGCTCCCACTGCTCGGCCGATTGCAACTCCACTGGCTGGTCTCAGGCGCAACATTTGTGGCGATTGGCACAGTTGCTCTGGCGGTGCTTCTTCTCTATCGCAAGATCACAAGCATTGGGTGGATCTCAAAGCTGCTTTTGGCCGGCGTGATCGGAACCATGTCCTGGATCATCGTTGCGGGACTCAGCCACTTCGATGCTTCGCGAGCTTTCAGTTTTCCGCCGGGAGCGTTCACTCTATCTCGCAATTTCTTCCTGGGATTGGGCTCAGCCATGCTGATCGCCACCTATGACTATTGGGGCTATGCCAACGTCGCCTTTTTAGGCGACGAAGTCAAAGAACCAGGGAAAACGATTCCTCGGGCGATACTGCTATCCATTTTTTTGGTGGCGTGTCTATACGTTGTGATGAACATCAGCATCCTGGGCGTGGTCCCGTGGCAGGAGATGCAGGTTGGTCAAGACAATCGCGGCTTGTATGTTGTGTCTATTTTCATGCGAAAGATTTATGGGCCGTGGGCGGCGAGTCTGGCGACCGGACTCGTCATGTGGACCGCATTCGCCTCGGTTTTTTCACTGATTCTCGGATACTCTCGCGTGCCATACGCGGCCGCGCTTGATGGAAATTATTTTAAAGCGTTTGCCCGCTTGCATCCGGAGGGACGGTTTCCGTACTTATCGTTGCTCGCTCTGGCTGTAGTTGCAGCGTTGTTTTGTTTTCTGTCGCTCGCGGACGTGATCGCAGGGCTGGTGGTGATCCGCATTATGCTGCAGTTTCTGTTGCAGGCGATTGGCCTGATCGTTTTGCGTATCCGTCGTCCCGACCTGCCACGGCCGTTCCGCATGTGGCTTTACCCGCTGCCCGCGTTGGCCGCGTCGGTTGGGTTTGTGTTCGTACTTATCTCACGCACCAATTCGCTCACTCAGATTCGCTACGCTGCGCTGATCCTGATCAGCGGGGTGACGATATACCTGTTACGAGCGTGGCGTCACGGAGAGTGGCCGTTTGCAGAGCGGGCGCCGGCCGAAAGGGTCGCAAGCAATTGACCATGGCTGAAGCGGTGAAAACGTCGATGTTGCCGAGAACTGCAAACGGTTCGGCGTGGGCTCCGTTGCACGAGCCTCTTTTTCGTTCACTCTGGGTCGCGGCGGTAATTTCTTATACCGGAACCTGGATGCAGAACGTCGGCTCGGGCTGGCTGATGACCCAGTTAACCATGTCTCCATTCATGGTGGGCCTGGTGCAGGCGGCGACGACACTTCCAGTTTTCCTGGTGATCCTTCCCGCCGGTGCGCTTGCCGATATGGTTGACCGGCGGCGCTTCCTGCTGATCACACAGGGCTGGATGGTTGCGGCCGCGGCGCTGCTTGGCATTTTCACGCTCCTGGGAAATATCACACCGTGGATTCTGCTGCTGTTCACATTCATGCTTGGGCTGGGCGCGGTGATGAACGATCCGGCATGGCAAGCCATCACGCCGGAGATTGTTTCTCCGGCACAACACGCGCCCGCCGTGGCGTTGAACTCCGTCGGATTCAATGTGGCTCGCGCGGTTGGCCCGGCGCTCGGCGGAATTGTGATCGCCATCGCGGGATCGGGCGTGGCGTTCCTGCTGAATGCAGCGTCGTTTTTTGGCGTCATCTTTTTTCTGTATCGATGGAAGCGTGCCAGCTTTGAGGATGTGGAACACGGTCGGGTTTTTGACGCCATTCTCACCGGCCTGCGTTACGGCCGCGACGCTTCGGTGGTGCGTTGCGTGCTCGTCCGCACGGGGGCGTTCAGTTTGGCTGCAAGTTCTCTGCTGGCTCTGCTCCCCATCGTCGCTCGGCCGCACGGAGCCACCGGCTACGGCCTGCTGCTCGGGTCATTCGGACTGGGAGCATTAGCCGGCGCAGCGATATTGCCTCGACTTCGAAGCACGCTTTCTGTGGACGCGGTTGTCACCATCGCCATTCTGGTATTCGCCGCCATGACATTCGCCGCAGGCCAAGTACACACATTCGGCTGGCTGGAATTGGTGTTGTTCACCAGCGGAACCGCCTGGATTGGAATTCTGGCTTGTCTCAATGTCGCCGCGCAGACCATGTCGCCTTCGTTTCTGCGGGCGCGCGCTCTCTCGTTGTACCTGCTAGTGCTGCAAGGCGGGATGGCGATTGGCAGCGCGCTTTGGGGTGCGCTGGCCAGCCGCGTCGGAATTCCTACAACATTTCTATGTTCGGCAATCGCGCTCGTGGCCGGACTGGTAAGTGTGCGACGTTATCCGCTGACATCTCAGGAATTACAGTACGCACCGTCGGTGGTGCGGGATTAGTCGGGCCCTAGCTTCTAAATTCACTCGGTGACTTTCAAGGGAGGTCTTATGAAGACAGTGAAGTGGCTGTTCGCCTGTGTCTTTTTGCTTGCAGGCAGCGGTTTCGCGACAGGACAACATGCCAAGCCTGCGGAACCCCGCACCGTGGCTCAGGTCCTGGATAGCAGAGTGAGCGGCGCAGAGAACGAGGTTGTTTCAGCAGCCGATGCCATGCCTGAGGATAAATACTCGTTCGCGCCCAGCGCCGGCGAATTCAAAGGCGTTCGTACGTTTGCGCAACAGGTGAAACACCTTGCTGCAATCAATTACATGGTCGCAGGGGCCATTCTTCAGGAAAAACTACCGGTCGAAGTGGGCGGTGAAAACGGGCCGGATTCGATGAATACCAAAGCGGACATTACGAATTTCCTCAAAGGCTCGTTCGCGTACCTTCACAAGGCGGTCGCTTCGATTAATGATGGAAATCTGCTGAACCCGACCAAGAGCCCCTTCAGCGATAGCACAACGACGCGGCTGGGCCTGGCCACTTTGATCGTGGGCCACTGTTTCGATCATTATGGGCAGATGGTTGTATATCTGCGGATGAACGGCATCGTCCCTCCGGCCAGTCGCTAGACCACGCGAAGGTGAAGACTAATTTCGATTGGACCGGACGCCCGTCCGGTCCTCTTTCGTTTTTCTACAATCGGGAATTCCCTGTAGCACGAAAGTGCCATTTACATGTCCAAGAATGGGACATACGCTCGACTTCCCCCTTAATTAAAAAAATTGGGCGAGGCACGTTAAGGCCTTAAACGGTTGAGGTGCGCATCGCGATTCAATTGTATGGGCAGGTTACCCAGGCCGGTCCGGTAGGGAGAAGTAGATGAAGATTAAGAAGCAATATGCGACAGATTCGGTCGCGACCGACGCTGAACGCGGGCGCGAAGTCCAAAGCGAAATTGACAGCTTTCTTCGGGCGGTCCAATCTTACCCAGACCGGTTCGCGCGCGAGCCTTACTTGAGTTTCCAGCAACATCTGTCGAGCATCGTCATCGCAACTCACACCGACGAAGATCCACGGCATTGAGAGGCGGTTGCCCCCCGGAATGGATTAGCGAGCGCTCTGGCCGGCGCCGCGCGCGGTAATCTCGGTGTCAATTAGTTCCGGTTCGAGTCCTTGCACCCGCAGTTGTTCCCGTACGCGCTTCTTTGCCTGTTGCGCACTCGATTTTGGATCGAGAAAGATCAATACTGAAGGTCCGGCCCCGCTCAAAGCGCTTCCTAATATTTCCCGACTCCCCGACAGCTTTTGCAATGGTGGCAGCAGAGGACACAATGAAGCTCGGTAGGGCTGGTGGATGCGATCTTCTAATGCGGAACCGAGCAGATCCTTCCGCCCTTGAAGAAACCCCGCCAATAACAGCATGGAGTTCTGGATGTTGGCGACCGCGTCAGCGCGGGAATATTGATTGGGCAGAACCCGGCGTGCGTCCTCGGTCGAGAGGCTTTCGTGGGGAATTGCAAGCAACAGTGGCCACTTCCCTTTCGGCTTTACATGTGCCATCTGCATTTCGCCGGCCGCGGAGACTCGCGCAATTGCCAGGCCGCCCATCCAACACGCGGCAGCATTATCCGGATGATTTTCGCGGCGGGCTGCCTCGTATACGATTCGATTATCCGACCAGCGCAACCGGCCAAAACGCACGGCCAGTGCGATTCCGGCCAGCCGAGCGGCTGCGGATGATCCGCAACCTTTGCCAATGGGAATCTGATTCTCGATCTGGAGCGCGAGCGTTTGCACCGGCCTACTTTCCTTCTGCAGCACGTCGCGGTAGGTTTCCAGAATAAGATTGTTGTCGAGCTGCGCGCAGACTTTACGGTCTCTTCCGCGCGCCACGATCGAGAATTCGATTGCAGTGCTTGCTCTGATTTTGAGAAACATAGAGAGCGCGAGCGCGGCGGCGTCGAAGGCGGGCCCAAGATTCGCGGAAGTCGCTGGAAGAGCAATTTCCAGAGTCTGTGGTTTGTAATGTGTTTTGGGAGTGCGATCCTTCATAACAAAGATGAGCTGTAGAGACGTTGTTTGCTACGTCCCGAGTCGGTCGTCCGCTTTCTTCAAGGTTTGAATGACGGCGTCCACGCTCGCATCGAGCACGATGGGCGCATGCTGTTGAGGCCTCAGAACACCAGCTTCTTTCTCGCTCGCGGTGCCGATGAACAAATCGCCTCGGTGAAATTTCAAAGTGAATTCCGGATCCTTCAAAAGGTGGCCGGTCAAAATCAATATCACGCTTTCTCCCGGCTTCACGAAGCCTTGCTTCACCAGCTTCTTGAGTCCGGCAAGAGTTACGGCCGATGCCGGTTCGCAGCCAATGCCATCGGCTCCGATTTCTGCTTTGGCCAAAGCGATCTCTACTTCGCTGACTTCTTCGACAGTGCCGCCGGTCGCCTGCAGCACCTTAACGGCCTTTTTCCATGACGCGGGGTTTCCAATGCGAATGGCGCTGGCCGCAGTTTCAGCTTGGACGGAAATCAGTTTCTTGCCGCCATTTTCCCGCATAGTCCGCACCAGCGGATTTGCGCCCGCTGCTTGAATGATCGAGATTTTCGGCAAGCTCGAAATAAGCCCCAGTTGCCTCATCTCGATGAATGCTTTTCCCAACGCAGAGGAATTTCCAAGATTTCCTCCGGGAACAATGACATGATCGGGGGCGTGCCAATCGAGCTGTTCCATCAATTCAATCGCAGCCGTTTTTTGTCCTTCGAGACGATATGGATTTACCGAGTTTAGTAAATAAATTGGCATGCGCTGGACGACCTGGTTCAACAGGCGCATGCAGCCATCAAAATCAGTTTTCAACTGGCAGGTCACGGCGCCGTAATCGAGCGCCTGAGAAAGCTTTCCCCACGAAACTTTCCCTTCCGGGATGAGCACCAGGCTACGCATTCCTCCCCGCGCCGCGTATGCCGCCATGGAAGCGGAAGTGTTGCCGGTGGAGGCGCAGGCTACCCATCGAAATCCCTCGCGCCGCGCGACCGATGCCGCCACCGTCATTCCCGTGTCCTTGAATGATCCCGTCGGATTCATGCCCTGGTGCTTGGCGTAAAGTTGCGGCAATCCGGCAACCCGGGCGCAGTTGGGCATTTCGTACAACGGAGTATTTCCCTCGTGTAGAGTAATAATTTCTTGCCCGTCACTGAAATTCGGCAGCAATTCACGGAAGCGCCAAACACCGCTTTCGTCAACGGGAAGTCGCGAGGCACGACGCGCACGCCAGAGATTTGTGAGTGACGCGGCGTCCAGCAGCGTTGCGTCAGTCGTATTCCATAGGGGATAAACGATTTCAAGCAGATCGCCGCAATTGGCGCAGCAGAAATTCTGTTGGGTTTTCTCGAATACAGACTCGCAGCTGATGCATCGCAGTTGCGATACTGGGACAAAATTCGCCTTTACTGAAGTGGGCTCGGTCATCCGGATTGAGGCCAGCGGAAGATTGACGAGTGCAAATCTACTTTCCACCCCGCAAGTATTGATCGGTCTTGTTGATCCAGTCGGCGCGCGGGGGATTGAATATGTCGAGGTCCACCGTATCCTCGACGGCTTCGGCTTTGTGTGGCATGTGTGGAGGAATCGTCAGCACCTCGCCGGCATTGACTACGATCACTTTGCCATCGATCCAAAATTTCAGCGCCCCTTCCAGAATATAGGTAATTTGCTCGTTGTGGTGACTGTGTTCGGGCACGATACATCCTTTTTTTAACAGAACGCGCGCCACCATGACGTTTTGACCCACGACGAACTGACGTTGCAGCAGCGGGTTCAGGTCTTCAAGTGGGATTGAATTCCACGGAATATGCTTCAACTCGGCCTTTACGGCCGTTTTCATCGTTCCCCTTCGCGCTTTCTTTTTCGATGAGGGCCGCTTCGCTGATTTCGTCTTCGCCTTGGCCATTAGTGCACGATTCCCGGATAGAGTCCGACTGCATTGTCATGCAAATAACCGTGGGCCATCTGCAGCGCCTGAGCCTCAGTCACTTCGCCCATAGAAATCATCTCCGCCAAAGCTGCGGCCAGCGACGTACGCGACGATTGCACTCCCAGCCAATAACTTTCCTCGGCGCCCATGACGTCGTTGTAAGGGAACGCGTCGCTGCCAAAGGTAATTTTCTCGGGGAATGTCTCCAGCCAGAGCTTAAGCACGTTTTTGAACTCTGAGGGGTAGAGCAGAAATTCGGTTTCCGAAGAATCGAGATAAACGTTTTTCGCCGCGGCCAACCAGATGGCTTGACGATCATAGGGATATCCGCCGTGAAGCATCACAAACGTTACATTCGAATATCGTGGATCGCGGAGAACATTTTCCAGATTCATGATGTTGCTCTCGGTTAGATTGAAGTAATCTCCCGGACCGACTGCCGAGTGGATGTGAACCGGAAGATGAAGCCGGCCACCCTCGCGAATCAAGTAGCGGAAAATGTAATCCTGAAAGGTGTGGTATTCGTCGGGGCTGGGTATTCCGCCGGATACGAAGCGCTGGTAAATGTCTTGTGCGTCTTCGCGCGGGGGATCGCCAAATTTGGTTGAACGGAAATACGCCACTTCGAATTTCATGGCGATGCCGCCCTTCTTCTGATTATCTTCGAGCGTACGGCTCACGAATTTCAGATACTCACCAAAATCTGAAGGCAACTTGCTTAGGCCTTCCTGCTGCATCCAGCGATGCAGCATTTTCTCCTGCAGCGGAATGTAAATCTCTTCGTCAGCATTGCGGGCACGTTCCCGCTGATTGTCGAATGGCCACATGAACGAATCCACAAAGAATACCCAGACAAACCGCTTCGGATCCAGGTAGTCAGCCATCATGGCGCGGTTCGCAACCCCTTCGTCAATGTTCAACTTATCGAGAATGTCGGAGAAGTAGGCTGTTCCTTTTTTCTTCTTAAGCTCCGCTTTTTTTTGGATCAGCCATTTGCCGTGCTCTGGCGAGAGATCGTCGTAGGGATATCCGAAAAGGGCTTTGGCGGCCACAATGAGCTCGGGATTCGTATCGCGAATGCGAAGCGCGTAGATTCCCGGTGGCGCGGCCATGGCGTCGACGTCAGGATCGTCGGAGTAACCCGGATGCGCATGATGATCGAAGATGGGAATTTTTTCAATTTGAGGAAGCAGTCTTTCATAGAGTTGTTGCACATCAGGTCCGGGCAGGGGGCGCGCCTGACCTGCGGCGAATATCGAAAGTCCGCAAATCGCAATCAAAACCAGCTGGGGCAATCGGCTCATGAAGTTTTAGTAACTGCGCTTGTACAAAACCAATATCGCGCTGCAAGGTTCTTATCGGGCCGCCACGGTACCTTGCCAAGTGGTGGAAACACGCTGAATTCGTTGCACGGCCTCCTGCAGGGTCGCGGTTGAAGATGCAAATGAGAAGCGAATGAAATCATGGCCGGCAGCGCCGAAAGCCGCGCCCGTAATGGCTGCGACGCCCGCCTCTTCCAAGAGAATCCTGCAAAGTTCTTCAGCGCTCATTCCCGTCTCTGAAATGTTTACCCACGCGTAGAACGCGCCCTCCGGCGGCGAACAGCGAAATCCGGGAACACGATTCAGGTCGCGGATAAACTGCTCGCGTCGTTTGGCGAACTCACCGACCATGAGAGGAGTCGCGCCCTCGCGATCCTTGAGCGCTTCGATAGCTGCGTATTGGCTGAATTCCACAACGCAGGTATAGCTGTTGACAGCCAGCATCTGCAAGGCAGGGACGATACGTGGCGGCGCAACCGTATATCCCAAGCGCCATCCGGTCATCGCAAAACTTTTGGAGAAACCGTCGATGATCAGCGTGCGTTCCTCCATCCCCGGATAGTCCATGAGCGAGACATACTGCCCGCCGTAAATGACCCGGGCATAGATTTCATCTGAGAGCACGAGCAGATCATGCTTCACGGCGAGGTCCGCCAGCCGGCGCTGCACTTGATCGGTGTAGACGGTGCCGGTTGGATTGCCCGGAGAGTTTGTGATTAGGATTTTTGTACGAGGTGTAATTGTTGCGGCGATCTGCTCTGGATCTGGTTGGAAATGATTACGCTCGGAAAGTTCAAATGGTACCGGCACACCACCCAGGCCGAGAGTAATAGAAGGGTATCCGGGAAAACCGGGGTCGGGATATAGAACTTCGTCGCCAGGATCGATGAGCGCCATCATCGCCATAAAGAGCGCAATTTTGCAGCCCGGAGCAATCACGATGTTGTCCGCGGAAACTTTCAGGTTGCGAGTGTCGTGAAGATAGGAAGCGATTGCCTCGCGCAAAGGCTGAACACCGGCGACCGCGCAGTAACGATCCTTGCCGTCGTCTACCGCGCGTTTGAGCGCTTGGTTTACGGACGCGGAGGGATGGAAGTCGGGCTCGCCGAGTTCGAGATGGATAATGGAACGGCCTTGGCGCTCCAGTTCTTTCGCACGCGCGCAAACCGATAGCGCGCCCTCACCCGTCATCACTGCCATTCGAGAAGCTAGTGGTCGCATTTTGTCTTTCCAGATTTGTTGGCAAATGGAGGCCGGGTGTCCCGCCCGGACGGGACAGAGTCACGTCTTTCCAAATGTTTATAGCCCTTTGTAGAGCCCTCCATCCACGAGCACCGTTTGTCCTGTCACATACGAAGCGCGCTCAGAGGCCAGCCATACGATCGCATCCGCAACTTCGCAGGGTTCGCCGAGGCGCTTCACGGGCGCATCCGCGCTCCATCCTTCCAAGATTTCTTTTTCTGTCTTGCCCGTAGCTGCCGATCGAGTCTTGGCCAATTCCTTGAGCCTGTCAGTCGCGGTATAACCTGGCCCGACGTTGTTTACGAGTATGCCATCTTTGCCGAATTCGTTGGCCAGACTTTTCACTAGTCCAACAACCGCGGCACGCACCGCGTTGGAAAGGACAAGATCGGGCACTGGCTGTTTCGTTGTGATGGACGTGATCGTAATGATGCGTCCCCAATGTTTGCGTTGCATGTGAGGAATCACTTCGCGGGCAAAATAGACCGTGCTGAGAAAGTTGGCGTCCACGGCCTTTCGCCATTCTTCGACGCTGGCGGCAAGAAAACCTTTTGCGGGCGGGCCTCCGGCATTGGTCACGCAAATGTCGACGCTGCCGAATTTCGAAACCACTGCATCAACAAAACGATGCACTCCCTCTGCGTCAGTCACGTCCAGAGCCTGCGAAAAAACTTCGGCGGTGTATTGTTTTTCAATGCTATCCGCGGCCGCCTGCAGAGTTTGAGCGTTGCGGGCGCACATGGCGACTCGGCATCCCTCGGTGGCGAATGCTTCTGCCGTCGCCCGGCCAATCCCCTGGCTGGACGCGGCTACGATTGCTACCCGGTTCTTTAAACCTGTATCCATGGGACTGAACATTATAAAGCGCGCGGTGCAACGGTGCTGGCCGTGACGCGCGGTCGTGCCTCGGTTGTGTTTCCGCGCACTCCGCGGCTGCGCTTGCCCACGTGGCTGGCTAACGATACTCTTAGTCGGTTGACTCGGTAGTTCGCGGATGGAGTTGTGATGAAAAAACGCCAGCATCATCAGGAAACGGAAGCAGTACACGCGGGGGCGGACTTGAAAAAGAAGCATGGGCCAGTCGCTCCGCCGATCTACCAGACTTCGACCTTCGAAGTTACGGACAACGATGAACAGTTGCGCGTGACTCCGACGGACATGTTTTACACTCGCTACGGCAATCCCACAAATACCGCGGTTGAGTTGAGAATCGCCGAACTGGAACGGGCTGAGGCGGCTTTGCTGTTTGCTTCCGGCATGAGCGCGATTACGACTACGATTCTTTCGCTGGTCAAAACTGGTGATCACATTGTGGCGCAGCGGGATATCTACGGTGGCGCCGGAAAGTTTTTGGGTCAGTGGCTCCCCAAGCTCGGAGTTGAGACGACTTTCGTCGATACTACTGAGTACGACCAGCACGCGCGAGCCATTCGACCGAATACGAAACTTCTGTATCTGGAATCTCCGACCAATCCCACGGTGCGCATCGTCGATTTGCAAAAAGCCGCTGCCATTGCGAAGAAATGCAATCTCATCAGCATGATCGATAGCACCTTTGCCACGCCGATCAACCAGCGCCCAGTCGAGTTTGGCATCGATCTGGTCATGCATTCGGGCACGAAGTATTTCGGCGGGCATTCCGATCTGATTGCCGGCGTTATTGCGGGTCGCAAGGATTTGATCGACAAGATTCACGAAACTCGCACGACGCTCGGCGGGGTGATGGATCCGCATGCCGCCTGGCTGCTGCTGCGTGGCATTAAGACGCTCGCGGTTCGAGTACAACGGCAAAATGAAAACGCCCTACGCGTTGCACAGTTCCTGGCTCGACATTCCAAAGTGCGACGAGTTTACTACCCTTTTCTCGAAGATCATCCGCAGCGAGCGGTCGCAATGGAGCAAATGCGCGGCGGCGGTGGCA
Source organism: Terriglobales bacterium (assembly GCA_050012915.1). Lineage (GTDB taxonomy): Bacteria > Acidobacteriota > Terriglobia > Terriglobales > Acidobacteriaceae > JABDBE01. The sequence continues at coordinate 15,323 of JBEKGG010000026.1, forward strand.
TGGTGAGCTTCGAAGTCGAAGGCTCGGGCGACGCCGCGCGGCGGCTCACCGAGGCACTGCACCTCTTCACTTTAGCGCCCAGTTTGGGCGGAGTGGATTCGCTGGTTTCCATCCCTGTGCTCACATCCCACGCCATGATTTCAGCCGAAGCGCGGCAGAAGATGGGCGTGACCGAGCAGTTGATCCGGCTATCGGTAGGAATCGAGAATGCCGACGACTTGATAGCCGATCTCGAGCAGGCGTTTGCCGCTGTTAATTCTCCGCAGCACGCGCAGGTCGGGTAGTACAAAAATTCCTGGCCTCGCGGGAGGCCAGGTCGGAGGAACCAGCTTTGTGTACTCGCTTAGAAAAAGAACTTCAGCGCCAATTGAAGGATGCGCGGGTTGTGCGCCGCATTGGGCTGCAGTAATCCGCTTCCGGCGCAGCTCGGATCGCCGGCTGAATTGTTGGGCCCGCCATAGCAGCCGACGGAGTTCGCGGTGGTGATTCCGGTACCGTTCGCGTTGTCTGCTGCAGAACCCGCGTCCCCACCGAGCCAAGAATACTCCCTGTGATTGAAAACGTTGAAGGCTTCCGCGCGGAACTCGAAATATTTTGATTCCGTGACCGTAAAGTGTTTCAGCAATGCCATGTCAAAGTTGGTGCGCCACGGATTTCGCAAAATATTCCTTCCAGCATCACCGAACGTGAGCCCCGTGGGAGCGACGAATGCCGAAGGGTTGTAGATCAACGGCGCGTTGCCGGGCGGGAGCGCCGGTATCCCGGCGCTCGGATTGCCAACAAGGTCTGGATATGAAGCTGCCGTGGCAATGGTGTTGGAAACTCCGGCGTTGTCGGAGGGAATGTTTCCTCCGCCGGCGTTATAAACGCTAAACGGCGTCCCACTTTCGATATCCGTAATGCCGGACCACTGCCATCCTCCCAGGAGCTTGTCGGTGAGCGTCTTGCCCTTCAGGAATGGCAGATCGTAAACGTAACCGATGGTAATAATGTGCCGTTCATCGAAGTTAGAGCTGGCGCGGTAGGCGTTCAAGGCATAGCTGTTGACGAATCCTGTGTCGTTGTAGTCGGAGGAGTCGTCAATCGAATGGCTATAGGTGTAAGACGCGTTCAACTGCAGGCCGCCAATATTGTGACGCAAGGAACCCTGCAGCGCGTTGTAGTTGGAAGATCCGGTTTGATCCTTGCGCGTGATGGATCCGACTCCCGCATACGGCAGGAAGAAATTGGCATTGTTGCCGCAGGCCACGAAAAGATTGACGGCTGGGCCCGAAGGAACACCGCCGGCCGTCGCCGGAGGAGTGTAAGGGACCGGCACTCCGTAGGATGTTACCGCGTTGGTAGGAACTCCGTAGGCGTCGACAACAACATTTGGCTGGCTCGTGCCCGGACCCCAATTGCAATCGAATGACGTATTGATCGGCTGACCCGGCGCGTACGGATTCTGGCTCGGCAAAACCGAATGAATCTGGTTGTATTCGTACGAACGGGTCAGATGCACTCCGCCGCTACCAACATAGGCCAGGGTCGCGACCGTGTTCTTGCCGATATCGTGCTGCACGTCGAAATGCCACTGCTGCATGTAGGGCCAGGTGGCTTTGCTCGGGATGGAAACGAACGACAGCGGCGTTGTACCGCCCGCAAGGGCGCTGGGATTAAGATTCGAATATCCCACTACATTCACAACGCTGCTGGTCTGGGTGTTGATGTTGTAGGGCTCGAGCGACTCGGTATTAGCTTCGTTGCCGTTGGTATGCTCGAAGAAGATTCCGTAACCGCCGCGGATCGCCCATTTCCCGTTACCGAAAGGATCATAGGCAAAACCAAGGCGAGGCGCGGGATTCCACCAATGATTGGCCATGCAGCCCTTGGGCACTCCGGGCGTAACGCCGCAGTCCACCCATCCGTTGTAAGGATTACCGACGACTAAACCGGTGGTTGGGTCTACGCTGCTCGCACCCGGAACGTAGCGTGCGGGATCGAAGTTCCATGCCAAGTTGTTCTTCTCCGAATACGTTCCGAAGAAGCTCATTCGTAGCCCGATATTTAAAGTCAGGCGCGACGTGGCCCGCCAGTCATCCTGAACAAAGGGTTCGAAAATGTGATACTGCTCGTGCATCTTGAGCGCGGCTTGCGCCTGGGTAAAGGTACCGATGTTTCCCAGAAGCATGTCGGCGAATGCATTTCCGGTCGTGACGGAGCTGCTGGTACTAAACTGCAAAAAGCCGTTCACGCCATAACTTGGCTGCGGGATTTCATTCTTGTGGGCGCTTACCACGTAGATGCCGGCTTGAATGTTATGCGCGCCGACACTTTTCGTGACGTTATCGCGGAATGTGAACGTCGGATTAGAGTTTAGAGGACCGTTAGGAACATAGCCTGGATCTTCGGCAAAATTGTACTGGCCGCCACCCAGACTAATGCCGGGCACCTTGCCGCCAAAACCGTTGTCATAGATTCCGATTGAGGGAAACCCGGCGGGCCGCTGCCAGGGACCAATCAAACTCGTCGTGATGTGATCCGTCGTGTAGCTGGCAACGAATTCATTCAACAGGGTTGGCGAAGCCGTGGCTGTAACCCGCGCCACCATACTGACGCCCGGACCATTGAAGTTGGTTTGAACGGTCGGGAAGCTGGTGCCGCTGGTCCACAAAGGCACGGGATAGTCCTGGTCCCAGGAATCGTGGATGTAACGAAAAGTGGCTCGGACTTTGTCGTTGATGTTCTGATCGACGCGGAAGAGCTCTTCGCGCCAGTTGGTCGGCAGCGAAGGGGTCGCAAACCAGCTGTTTGGCCCCAAATTCGGCGTGGGGATCATCGGCAAAAGAGCATTGACTACCGTGGGATTCGTGATGGGCACCTGGTTATTTTGAAAATAACCGCCTGTTGTCGGATTGATCGGGCAGTTTGGAAAGCCCGCGCTGTTCACGGGAGAGTTGGCTGCCGGACACACATCGCTGAAATTTCCGGTTCGTTCTGGCAACGAGGGAACGGTGGTCACGTTAAAGAAACCGGAGGCTGGCACGACCTCACGACGCCACTCCTCCGACCAAAAGAAGAAGGTTTTCTGCTTGTTCGTGTTGTAGTGATTGGGAATGAATACCGGACCGCCGATAGTAAAACCAAAGTCATTCTTCTTGTACGCCGGAGGCGCGGTTTGAAACTCGGGCGTGGCATTGAAGAAGTCGTTGCGGACAAATTCGTACACATCGCCATGAAAGTTGCTGGTGCCCGACTTGGTCTCAACCTCGACCGTGCCTGATCCGTTTCGGCCATACTGCGCGCCGTAATTCGAAGTGAGCACCTTGAATTCAGCGATGGCGTCGATGCTGGGATAGACGTTGAGCGTGGTGTTGCTGCCATTGTCCATGGCATCGCCGCCGTCCATTTCCCAGGCGTTATATTCGGTGCGACCGCCGTTTACGCTGAACGAAACATTCCCCGAAACGCCGACTCCGGCTTCATCCTGCCCGGTTTGGTTGCTAACGCCCGGCACTAGTGTGATCAACTGCGTGAAGTTGCGGCCGTTCAGCTCGAGCTGAGTGATTTCCTTGCCCGTGACCGTGCCGCCAAGATCGGAAGATTGAGTTTCAACCTGGGCAACTTCCTGGCCTTGCACGATCACTTCGGTGTTGGTGGCGCCCACTTCCAGCGTGACGTTGACGCGGCTTTTTTCTGCGACGCGCAGGATAATGCCTTTGGCGTCGTATTTCTTAAATCCCGCGTCGCTCACCGTGAGATCGTAAGAGCCGATCGGAAGCGAAGCGAACAGGTAATCGCCACTGCCGTTCGTAGTCGAGGTGCGATTGATGCCGCGTTCGGCGCTGATCAGAGTAACTTGAGCGCCCGGAATAGCCGCGCCGGAAGGATCGGTAACCGTGCCGGTAATGGATGCCGTGTCCTGCGCGAAAAGCGCAGCGGATGAGCACAACGAAAACACGAGTAGGACAAACCACAGGAGACGGGATTTCATCGTGAACTCCTAATGCCAGAACCTGAATTGGAAACTACGCCAGGTCTCGCCCCGGAAACCCAGCCACGCCCACAGTCGAACCGCTATGCAACCGCAATGACGAAAATCCGCTTATTAAAACGTGTTAATAGTGCGGTAGGTCTACCTTGATAGTCAAGCGAAAAAACCGTGCCGAAGCTCAAAAAAGGCTTCGAGTCGACTCTCGCACGGCCAGTTCAGGAGCTACCTTGCGATGTACGGCGGAGAATTCCCGCTTCTCCTGAACCGCGTTGATGCCGTCGACTATGATGCTGACCGCCATCGTGCCCATCACTTCCATGGGTTGCCTCACCGTGGTCAGCGAAGGCGTATACAAACTGGACGCGGCGATGTCGTCGAAGCCGATAACCGAACAGTGCTCGGGAACCCGTAGTCCGCCTTTGGCCAAGGCACGGATCGCTCCAAACGCGGTCATGTCGTCAAAGGCCACCAGCGCGGTAAACGGACGTTTTTGTCGAAGCAAATCCTCGGTCAACTTATAGCCGGCCTCGAAACTTGAAATCGGATCGCGCGATTCGGGCAGGTCGACAATCAGCCGAGGATCCATTTCCACGCCACTGGATTTAGCGAACGCGCGAATTCCCTTCCAGCGCGGAGCGCTGTCTGCCAGAGTTTTTGGCCCGCGGATGAAGGCAATCTTGCGGTGCCCGAGCGAGTAAAGATGTTCGAGCGCGGCATGAGCTCCTAGTTCGTTGTCGACCATAACGGAGCTGACGGAGTCCGTTCGCAACTCGCGCCCAATCATCGCGGTCGGAATGCTGCTTTTTTCGAGATCGGCCAGAACGTCGATATCGACGAACAGCCAGTTGGCGAGCACGATTAGCGCTTCAACTCGCCGGTCGAGCAACATCTCCAGGTAACGCTCGAAGCGAGTACGCTCGTTGTGAACGTCGGTCAGAATGGGCAGGTAAGAAGACTGATACAGAGTATTCTCGATGCCACGCAACACCAGAGTACAGTAAGGGTCGGTCATGTCGAAGACCATGACTCCGACCGTGTGACTGCGCTTGCTGCGAAGCGAGCGGGCGAACAGATTGGGCCGGTAACCGAGCTTCTTGGCGGCTTGCTCAATTCGCTTCTTGGTGACTGCCGGAATATAGCGCGCCAAGGGAGCATTGTTCAACACGATGGAGACCGTGGTCGACGAAAAACCGCTGTCCTTCGCCACGTCTCGAATCGTAATCGTCGCAGCTTTCATCGCGAGTTTTTCACCCTTGGACGGCATTGTCGTAAATCATCGTGGCTTGAATTCGTGCTGCTGCTGGCGGACACTACAGCAGAGAGTGTAATCAGTGTCAAGCTCAACCATTCGATTTCTATTGATCGGCGTGTTGCTGGCTCCATGGCAGGCTGGCCGCACAGGGCCGATGCCACCGGCTCAAACTCAGCAACCGCAGCACGCTCCGCCGGCACAGAATGCCGATCCGCAGCAGCTTTTTCAGCAGGGTGAAGCGGCCCTGAAAAGCGGCGATCTGGATGAGGCTGAACGTTCGTTTCGGGGCGTGCTTGCGATCAATCCGCAAGTGGCGGGCGCATACGCGAACCTGGGCGTGATCGATATGCGGCGTAAACAGTGGCAGGCAGCGCTCGAGATGTTGCAAAAAGCTGAAAATTTGGCGCCGCAGATCGCCGGGATACGGCTCAACATTGGGCTGGTTTACTATCGCCAAAATGATTTTCGAAATGCCATTTCTCCGTTCGAATCGGTCGTCAGCGACGTACCCGATACGTTCCAAGCGCGGTATTTGCTCGGCTTATGCTATTTCTTCGTCGAGCGTTACGGGGACGCAGCAACCACGCTGGAGCCGCTCTGGCCGCAGGCTTCCGGCCAGTTGAATTATCTTTATGTGCTGGGAATTGCGGCCAACAAGTCCGGCCGGTCTGACGTCGAGCAACGAGCGTTGAGTCACCTGGTCGAGATTGGCCAAAACTCTCCCGAGTTTCATCTCCTCATGGGCAAGGCTCACCTCAATCGCGAAGAGTACGATGAAGCGATCAGCGAGCTCGAACTTGCGGCCAAAGGAGATCCTTCACTTCCATTCCTACACTTCAATCTCGGAATGGCCTACGTCAAGAAACAGGATTTGGAACGCGCCAAGGCGGAATTCCTCAAAGATATTGTTATTGAGCCCGATGTCTCGTACGACTACGACCAACTGGGAGAGGTGTATTACCTTCAGCAACGAGATGGGTCTGCCGAAGAGATGTTTCGCAAGGCGCTGCGGCTCGATCCTCAGCTTGCCAGCTCTCATTTCCAACTTGCGCGCGTGTATCAGCGCGAAAACAAATTCGCCGACGCGCTGGCTGAGGCTGACGCGGCACTCAAGCTCGATCCCGACAGTCCCGGCATTCACTATTTGCGGGGACAAGCACTGCAGCGCCTGGGACGCGTCGAGGACGCCAAAGCTGAAATGCAGACGTTTACTCAATTGTCGAATGCCGCGCGGGATAAACGGCATCAGGAGCTCGAGTCAGGCCCCATGCCGAACCCCGAGCTCACGAAGGAACCTCAGTAGCCGTTCGCAGTTTGCTATCGTGGTGCATGACGGAAATTACTTGCGGCGCGATTTTGTTTGACCTCGATGGTGTGCTCGTCGATTCCACGCCTGCTGTCATTCGGGTCTGGTCACGATGGGCAATCGCGCACGGCTTCGATCCCGACGAAGTTGTTCGTAAGGCGCACGGACGTCCCAGCATTGCGACGGTTCGCGATTATCTTCCACATGCAGATGCCGAGGCGGAGAACCGCGAAGTGGAGCGCGGAGAGATTGAGGATTTGGCCGGCGTCGTGCCATTACCAGGAGCCCGCGAGTTATTGAGCGCTCTTCCTCCCGACCGATGGACCATCGTGACGTCGTGTACTCGCCGTCTGGCGCAAACCCGCTTGCGCGCGGCCGGGTTGCCCATCCCTGACCGGTTGGTCACCAGCACCGACATAAAGAATGGAAAGCCAGATCCCGAGCCTTATCTGAAAGGTGCGATGTTCCTGGGAGTACCGGCGAGGGATTGTGTGGTAGTGGAAGATGCCCCGGCGGGAATTCTAGCGGGTAAGGCGGCGGGCGCTCGGGTGATTGCATGCAGAACCACGGCTTCTGATTCGGAACTCAAAAACGCCAGCGCGGACTGGATTGTGGACAACTGCAGATCGATCTCATATTCAAGTTCAAGCGCCGGCGATACGCTGAGGCTTTTCCTGATGGATGACTACGCCGCGCGATGAGACCAACCTACTCGTCCCCGATGGCATCGAAGGTTCGTGAAAATAATCGCCCCGTTCGCGGTCGTCTTACTTCTTCTTGTTACCGGATGCACCTCGCAAAAGCCCAGTGCTGACGAAGTACGCGAGAAAACGGCGCAAGCCACGGCGGACATTAAACAGGATGCCAGGGCATTGGCTCAAGGCGTCAAAGAGGGATGGAATCGCGACCAGCTTCTCGATGTAAACACGGCCAGCAAGGATCAATTGGTGAGTCTGCCGGGAATGAGCAGTCAGGGAGCCGATCGCATAATCGCCGGGCGGCCTTACAGTAGCGCTTCTCAACTGGTGAGCCGCCGCATCATTTCGGAGCCGGAATACGACAAGATCAAGGATCAAGTTACGGCGAAGGATTGATGCAACCGAGCCTCAATGCGCCATCACCGCTTTGCCCTTCTTCGGCTTGCGCATCAGGAAAATCAGCGGCAGCATCAACACGAACGTTAGTGCCAGAAAACGGAACGTATCGTTGTAGGCGAGCATGGCCGCCTGCTGCTGCACCATTGCCCAAACTGCGGCGTAGGCATCGCGATGGGCGGTTGCGGCGTCTTTGCCCTGCGCCATGAAAGCCGCCTGCAGTCCGCTGATGGTTTGGCGAGCCAGTGGATTTGCGGGGTTGACGTACTTATCCAAAACATTGATGTGCATTTGCGCCTTCCGCACTTGGATGGTCTCGACCATGGCAATGCCCACGCTGGCGCCGATGTTGCGCATCAAGTTGAAGATGCTGGTGGCGTTGCCCATCCTTTCCCTGGGGATGGGATCGTTTGTCACCGTGGTCAAAGGCACAAAAATCAATCCTAGGCCCGCGCCCTGCACCGTGAGCGGCAACCAAAAGCTTGACGAACCGACGCCCAGGCTGAACAGCGAAATCCGGTACATGGCGAACGCCGTAGCCAGGAAACCGAATCCCAGGAGTTTTCGCGAATCCACTTTCCCGGTCAGATAACCCACCAGCGGCATGAAGATGAAAGAAGCCAGTCCGCGAGGCAGATTGGTAATGCCCGCATGAGTCGCGGTGTAGCCGAGCAGTTCCTGCATAAGCAGCGGCAACAAAACCGTGCTGCCATAAAGCACGAATCCAACCACCGTCATAATGAACGTACCAATTGCGTAGGACCGGTAGCGAAAGACGCTGAGATCGATGATCGGATGTTCGGCTTTAAGTTCCCGAACGAGCAGACCGCCAATGCCGATGACCGCAAGCACTGCCAGCGTGATGATGAAGTGCGATCCGAACCAATCGTCTTCCTGGCCTTTGTCCAGCATGATCTGCAATGAGCCGATGCCCAATACCAACAGCCCGATTCCCCAATAGTCGATTCCTTTCGATTCCTTGCGCAAATAGTGAGGATCGAAAATAAACGCCTGAGTCAGCAAGATGGCAATAACGCCGATCGGCACGTTGATGTAGAAAACCCAGCGCCAACTGTAATTGTCTGTGAGCCAGCCCCCGGCGACGGGACCAAGCATGGGAGCAACCACAATGCCGAGAGCCCAGAAAGCCATGGCCTGGCCGCGCTTTTCCGGAGGGAACGATTCGAGAAGAATAGCCTGGGATAAAGGTTGCAGACCGCCGCCGCAAGCTCCCTGAATGATTCGAAAAAAGATGAGAAACGGCAATGTCGGCGCCAGCCCGCAGAAAAAAGAAGCGGTGGTGAATCCCGTTACCGACAGCATGAGCAGGCGCTTGCGGCCGAAGGTTGTCGCCAGCCAGCCGGTCATGGGCAGAATAATGGCATTGGCCACTAGATAGGATGTGAGCGTCCAAGTGGCCTCGTCCGTCGTGGCGGAGAGGTTGCCGGCGATGTGCGGCAGTGAAACGTTGACCACGGTCGTATCCAGCACTTCCATGAAAGTGCTCGACATGACCGCAATCGCAATCAGCCAGGGATTAATATCTTTGGTAGCTTGATGGTTATCCGGCATGACTCTCGCGTTGGAAATTATTGGACTTGATCATGCACGCGTGGGACTCGAATTGTCTCATAACGCGAACCCGGCAGTGTTCCCCGGTCATCAGGATTGTCAATGCCCAGAACTGATTCAAGTAACCCGGAGTTGAACTCGCCTCCCAGCGGCCCGGCATCGTCACCGAGCACCCGAGGCAAAAGCTGGAAGTTTGCCCTCCGGGCACTGCGTTCGCGGAACTACCGCCTGTTCTTTACCGGCCAGTCAATATCGCTGATCGGCACTTGGATGACGCAGATCGCCACGAGTTGGCTCGTGTACAGAATAACCGGCTCGGCGTGGTTGCTGGGCATCGTCGGCTTTGCATCCCGGATACCGAGTTTCCTTTTGGGACCGTTCGCCGGCGTTTGGGTGGACCGTTGGAACCGCCATCGAACCCTGGTCGCCACGCAGATTCTTTCTATGCTGCAATCGTTTGCGCTGGCCGGTCTGGCGCTGGCGCGAATCATTACCATTCGCGAAATCATTTGGCTGGGACTGGCGCAAGGCATCGTCAATGCCTTCGATATGCCCGCTCGCCAGGCCTTCGTCATTGAAATGGTCGAGGATCGCGCGGACCTAAGCAACGCCATTGCGTTGAATTCCTCGATGGTAAACATGGCGCGGCTTCTCGGGCCATCAATTGCCGGGGTCATCATCGTAGCCGTTGGGGAAGGCTATTGCTTCCTGATCGATGGCTTCAGTTATCTTGCGGTCATTGCTTCCCTGCTCGCCATGAAAATCGCGACGGTAGAAACGCGAAGTTCCGGAAAACCCGTGTGGCATGAATTGAAGGAAGGTTGGAACTACGTGATCCACTTTGTGCCCATCCGATCAATTCTCTTGCTGCTGGCCCTGATCAGTCTCGTGGGCATGCAGTACACGGTGCTCATGCCGATTTTTGCGAGCCAAGTGCTTCACGGCGGCGCTCACACGTTAGGTTTCCTAATGGGCGCATCGGGCGTGGGAGCGATAACCGGTGGTATGTTCCTCGCGACCAGAAAAAACGTGCTTGGCCTTGGACGCTTGATCCCATTGGCGTCCGCGATTTTCGGAATCGGGCTGATCGCGTTGGGGCTTTCTCGCGCGCTGTGGCTCTCCTTGTTACTGATGCTGTTCGTCGGCGGCGCGATGATGACACAGATGGCATCGAGCAACACCATTCTGCAAACCATTGTCCAGGATGAAAAACGCGGGCGCGTGATGAGCTTCTTTTCCATGGCATTCCTCGGCATGGCGCCATTCGGAAGCCTGATGGCTGGCGGACTCGCGCATCGGATCGGAGCCCCTCGAACCGTGATGATCAGCGGCGCCATCTGCATTGCCGGGGCCGTCTGGTTCAGTTCGCAGCTGAGCGCGATGCGCGACGTTGTGCGCCCTATTTATCGGACCCT
>JBEKGG010000027.1:0-26059 GCA_050012915.1 Terriglobales bacterium
CGCCATCCTTCGTATACCGGAATGCTTCTCATCTTTGCGGCGATCGGCTTAAGCCAGCGCAATTGGACCAGTTTGGCGATTATGCTGGTGTTTCCTACTGCGGCCCTGCTCTACCGCATCAACGTCGAAGAGATGGCTCTCACCGAGGCTTTCGGCAAAGACTACGTGGAGTACAGCCGATGCACAAAGCGTCTGCTACCTGGAATTTACTGATGAAGGCAGAACGAGCGACCCAACCTGATAGAAACGCCAGGCGACTACGCCATTTGTCCAGCCATCGCGTGAAGCGTCTCAGCCACCGGATGGTGCGCGTCCTCGACGGTAGTTTCTTCCCACAACGTCCGTTCACGCAGCAGCCGCGATACCAACGCCGTATGCATCGCGTGTCCAGCGCGGTCGGCAACCACGTTACCCAGAATCTGTTTCCCCAACAACGCCAGGTCGCCAATAAGATCCAGCACCTTATGCCGCACGAATTCGTCGGCGAAGCGCAAAGGTGGATTTTCTATACCATCTTTACTTAGCACGACGCAATTCTCCCGCGAAGCCCCGCGAATCAAACCCATATTTCGCAGCGTCTTTTCGTCCTGGCGAGAACCGAAAGTGCGCGCCGCAGCAATTTCGCGGAAGTAATTGCCATTTGCCAACTCCACGCTCAAAGTTTCTTTGCCGATCAGCGGGTGGGGAAAGTTGATGGTATAAGACACGGAATACGTATCCGCCGGATACACGGCAATAAACTTGTTGCCTTCGCGCATCTCCAGCGCGTGGCGAATCCGGAGATAGGTTCGCGAACGCCGCTGCTTGCGGATCCCCACTTGCTGAATCAGTTCCACAAAAGGCTGCGCACTCCCATCCAGAATCGGCAGCTCCAGATTGTCGAGTTCCACGATGGCATTATCGATGCCAGTCCCTATGAAAGCGGAAAGTAAGTGTTCGGTGGTAGAAATCAGTACGCCTTTCTTCATCAGGCTGGTGGCGTAACTCACGCGTGCGACGTTCCGGCTGATAGCCTCGACCTCGAAACCGTCCAAGTCGACGCGACGGAATACAATTCCAGAACCCGCGGGCGCGGGCAGGATTCTCAAATGAACAGGAGCGCCGCTATGTAAACCTATCCCGGCGCATTCCACCGCTCCACGAATTGTTTGCTCGTGTCTCAGGGTTGCGTTCTCTTATCTGTTGTTAGATGAAGAGATTACAGCCCGCAACCCCAACTCTGGCTGTGGTAATTTAGCCACGGTTCGTGGGTTTTAGCCGACGCAGGTGCTGGCGGCCCGACCGTAAATCCAGTGCCACCAGCAACTTATCCTGTGGAAAAAACTGCCGACCACCAGGTTAGTTCTTGGATGCAGGCTTGTTCGGATCGTAGGTTACATCGGCCGCGAACATCGAATCGTTCAGCCCCTTGTTGTAGCTCACGGCGGTCATGAAGCGTTGGCTGGCCATATCCCCGTTATAAAACCGCGTAACGCTGAAAGGCGTCATCACGCCTTGCACCGGTCGGTAGTTATCAAAGACTTCGTCGTCGACATTGCGCTGCTTATCGGTCGGATCGCGCCAAGTGAAAGTTTTCTTCACCGGCAAATGCGTATTCGAATCGACGCACAACGTAACGCTCTGATCGTTCGCAGTCATGATCGTGACTTGTTCCGCATCTTTCTGTGCCGCGATGGTATGCCCTTCGTAGAACAAAGCGATGCCGGGTTGGTTCAGCCATTTGCGAATCACCCAATCCAGCGAATATTGGCGCCGCCGCACATAATCGCTCACCGCCTTGGGATCGTCGCTGCGAGTGCCTTTGTAGGTGATCTCAAAACCCTGGTCGCCGCGGTATACGTACGCCACATCGCGTTTCTTGGTGAGTTCGACGCGGTCTTTGTCCGGGAATTTATAAAAGCGCCAGAAGAGCACTCCGGTGCCCTCTGATTCTCCCAGATGAAAGCTGTAAGTTCGGCCTTCCTGGCTGACGTCTTCGATATTCAGGTAAGCATTTCCACCCAGCGCATCCACCATTTGATCAAGCAAAGCTTTGGCTTTGCGGGCGTTTTCCTGATCAACCGGAATCGCCTGCGCCGCAGTCGAAGCCGCGCCCGTGCTCGCTTGCCCAAAGGCCAGCGCGGTCAGAAACAAAAAGGATAAAAAGTATTTCATGCTTCCATCGAGTTAGACGCCTAAACAACCAATTCTAGCTGCCTGCGAAGCCGCGTGGCGCCGGACTCTCCCGCCCGCCACCCTGATTGTCATCCCGAGCAAGCGTTCTTTGCGCGGCGAGGGATCTGAGCGAGCCGCGCGAATCGTCGCGCACTTTGCGACGCAATAATCGCGCGTTTGGCTCGCTTCCTTATCGACCGCAGGCCACTACCCCGCCAAAACAGCCCCACCATTCACGTTAAAAATTTCGCCAGTAACGAAACCCGCCGCAGGCGTACACAAAAACAAAATCGGCGCCGCAATTTCCTCCGGTTTTGCTGCGCGACCCAGCGGAATGGTCGCAAAAATCGCGCTCCGACTCTTGGGATCATTTAGCGCGGCCGCTGACATGTCCGTGTCCACCCAGCCCGGAGCCACGCAATTTACATAAATACCATCCCGCGCCAGTTCGGTCGAGAGCCCTTTGACCATGCTGATCACCGCACCCTTCGTCGCAGCGTAGTCGCAATGAAAAGCCTCACCCCGCTGTCCGGCGGTAGAACTCACCAGCACTATGTGACCCGCCACGCCGCCGGACTTCTCTTGCTTCTTCATTTGTGCAACGGAGTGTTTAACCAGCGCAAAAATCCCATCCAGGTTGACGGCGACGGTATTGCGCCATTGCGAATCTGCCATCTTATCGACAGGCACATCTTGCGCCGGCCAGACCCCATGATTGGCCACCAGGATATCCAGCCGGCCGAACCGCTCAACCGCTCCAACAACCAGTTCCCGCGCCGTCTCTGTTCCAGAAAGATCGCAGCAGACTGCCGCACAATTATCCCCGCCCAACTCCTTGACCAGCTGATCAGCCTGGGCTTTCGACTTCCCGTAATTGAACACCACGCGCGCACCCGCAGCCACGAACATTCGTACCGCGGCCGCACCGATGCCGCGTGAACCGCCAGTGATCAGAGCAACTTTGCCCGACACGGAAAGATGCATACACTCTAGTTTCAGGGTTCAACTTCGAAGTTGCAAGCGAGAGAAGTTTGGGGTAGTGGGTCAGTTCAAACTCACCCACTACCAAGTTTGGAAGAGCATCACCTCGAAGTCCCGGCCCGTCGGACTCCTCCGGCTAATCCTTCAGAGGCTCCGATCCAAAGCGCAGCACATGCCCGTCCGGGTCTTCGATTTTCATCTCGTACGCCCAGGGATAATTAGTCGGCTGCTCCCGAAACTTCACACCCTTGGCGCGGTACTCTGCAAAAAGTGGTTCGATGTCTTCGACCCCGATCCACAGCCAGGTTCCTGGTTGCCCCTGCTCACCCTGACTTAACATGATCGACCGGCCATCGCGGGAAACCGAAGCAAAAGTCGATTCGACCTCGCCGCCCCAATCTACCTTGAAGCCGAGCACATCCACGTAATAACGGACGCTGACCGCTAGACTATTGACTCTCAGGATAGGAATAACGCATTCGAAGCCGACCTTCGCCGCAGTCAACTTGTCGTCCGACATGAATTTATCTCGGGGGGACACGGATATTCTCAGAACCGGAAATTCTTACAAACGAAAATTCTGACAAACGGAAATTCTCACAAAATGACCGAGATCGAGCTTCAGTTGCCGAAGCTCGAAGAAGCCCGCTCCGTTTTCAATTGCCGCAAAAGGACGCGAACCAGCATTCCGTCATACCGAATGCCGCTCAGGCGTTCCAATTCTGCCAAGGCTTGCCCGCTATTCTTGGCGGGAGCAAACGAGCGCTCCGTGGTCATGTTGACGTAGGCGTCCGCGACCCCCAGGATCCGTCCCCACAAGGGAATCTGCTCCCCCTGAAGGCCGCCCGGATAGCCGGTTCCGTCAAAGGACTCATGGTGGCACTCCACTGCTTTTTGCAACTCCTCACTCGCCGGCAGAGTGGCAACAATGGCTCCTCCCACGTGCGCGTGCATTCTTACCAGAGAAAACTCTTCGTCGCTAAGTGGGCCAGACTTCTTGAGAATTCGTTCAGGAACAAAGATTTTCCCCACATCGTGCACCCGGGCTACATAGCCCAGGTCGTCAATTTCTTCTGGCGACAATCCCAGGGCCCGAGCCATGAGTTCGCTGTACCGAGCCACTAGTTCCCCATGACCCGCGGCGTTCACCTCGCGCAATTCTGCGGCCCGCGCCAGAGCCTCAATCGCTTCCCGCAGAATCTGTACGCTGCCGTCTTCGTCCCCGCCCTCCTCGTCGCTCAGCTTGCGGAGCGTGGCCAGCAACTCGTCAAGGTGCTCCGGGCCAGTGTGCTCGCGGTGCAGGAATCCTTCAATATAGCTGGAAATTAGTTGCCGCTGGCCCGCGCCCCCTTCGGCATCGAGAGATTGATCGGTAGCGGAAACGCGATCGCCACCCGCATGCTTGGACACATACATCCCCGCGTCCGCAACCCGAATGATCTCCTCAGCGGTAAACCCGTGCACCGGAAAACTGGCTACGCCGAAGCTGCCGGTAATCAGATGCTCTTGCAACATAGGATCCGTCGAAAGCCACAGGCGGAGCCGTTCTGCCAGCGCCTGGGCCTGCTCCACGCCAGTCTCCGGCATGAGAATGATAAATTCGTCGCCGCCATACCGCGCCACCACATTCGACTGCCGGCATTTTTGCTCGAGTAAACGGCCGACCCGCGCCAATACAAGGTCCCCTTCCAGATGCCCGAGCGTATCGTTCACGTCCTTGAATTTGTCGAGATCGATCAGCACCACCGAAAAAGGCCGTCCGGATCGCGATGCGCGCTTCCATTCCGAACTGAGCGCTTCCCAGAAGAAGCGGCGGGTTTTAATGCCAGTCAGACCGTCAGTGATGGCTGTCTGTTGCAGCTTCTGAAATACGAAGGAATTGTGCAGCGCCGTGGCTAGCAGATCGGCCAGGGTATTCATGATGAGCCTGTCTTCCGGCGCAAACGCATCCTCTTGCCGGCTCTCAACATTCAGTACGCCCAGCAGGGTTTCACCGTATGTAATCGGAATGCACAGCACGGATCGCGAATCTGCTAATACCCCTTGCAGGTTTTCTTCGCCGCTGGTCTGAACCAGCGCACTTTCACCGGTGCGCGCCACCCGGCCGAGAATTCCTACGCCCAGCGGTATGCGCATGCCCAATGCTTTGGCGGTAGCCCCAGCTTCTGCCTTGATTTCGATGTCTTTGCGAACGTAGTCGAAAATTCCGATGCCGATATGATCGAACCGGAACGTTTTCTGGATGTGTCCAACGATCTCCAACAGCATCTGTTCCGCGTCTTCGCTGGAGATGGCGGTTTTGGAAATGCTGTTGAGAAACGCAAATTGGCGCGATCGCCGCTGCTCCTCGGCAAACAACCGCGCGTTCTCCACCGCTACGGACACTTGCCCCGCCACCGTCTGGATTACTTCTAAATCGCGCTGCTCGAAAACATATTCGCGTTCCGTGCTCATGACCGCCATGACTCCAGCCGGTTTGCCGCCCTGCAAAATCGGCGCCCCGCAAAAGCACTTGGACGGTCGCTGCGGTACGTAAGTCGTGCCCAGGCGTTCGCGTGCTTTCTCCAGATCGGCCCGAATCAGCAAAGGTTGTGCAGTGCGCAGAATGTACTCAGTCAGCCCATTGTCAATTTTGCGGGAACGCTTGGGCTGGATCTCACCTCCTTCGACTTCAAACTCGAAGCGGATCTGCTCGCCTTCTAGAAACGCGACATAAAAGTCGCCTGTATCAAAGATTTGCCCAAGCTCTTTGTAAACCGTCCGCAAAATCTCATCCTGGTCGAGACGCGAGCTGATGGCCTGTCCAATCTGGGTAAGCAGTTCGTATTCCTTAGTTCGGCGTTGCGCATTGTGCATCACCACGTAGTTTTCCAGGGTCAGCCCAATCTGCAATGCCAAGCCAATCAGCAGGCGCAGGTTCGACGATCCAAACACGCGACGTTCCGCGTGCGGAAAAATGATCACGCCAAAATTATGTTCCCGCGTCTGCAAGCTTACGGCAGTAATGTTCCGGATATTCTGTTCCGCCATCACCTGGCGAAACTGCTCAAAGCGCGCGCCCGGAAACGCCGGCAGTGGTTCCGACATGTCTGCCACATTGTGGAAGGTCACGAATCCGCCGCGCCGGTATGCGAGTTCGGCAATGTATTCCCCCGCGCCGCCCTTCTCCATCTTGGTGACCAACTCCTGCGAAAATCCCCGCTGCACCGAAGGAAGAATCGTCCGCCACCGCTCGGAAACGTAGATCATCGCCCGCCCGGTTGGCAAAGGCGCTACCAGTCGGTCCAGAATGTTTTGCAGGCTCGGCACCAGATCTCCCGCCGAAAGCAGCCGCATCGGGTCCACGCCCAAAGTGGAAAAAGCCAGCGCGTTTTCTTGCACCGCGTTACGCTCGTTCTCAAACAGCACCATCACCATGGCGATGCCCAGCAGCATTTGTGAGATCGGTCCCAGGGAATTCTCCGCCGTCCCGACCACGGAAAGATATGAATTCTGCAACCCGAAAATCATCAACACTGCCCACAGCGCGAGAGAAATCGCCAAAAACTTGAAGGCCAGCGAATTCACACTGGAGCGATGCGCGTAACGATAGAAATAAAAAGAGCAATACAGCAGCACCACGCCTAAACCGATGTCTTGCGCCTTCAAATTCCACAACGCCACTGCAACGCCCGCCAGGCCTACGGCCACGTCGTACCAACGCCACTTGAATTTTTGCCGCATGAGCCGCGTGGAAATGAAGATGCAAAGCGCCATCGTCATCAGCAGCAAAGAACTCAGAAACGAAATCAGTGCGGGCGGCTGACGGAATTTAATCCATACATCCAGAGCATAGTGCAGCGTGTATGCGGCCCAGCCCAACTGCCACGCGCGGAAATATTGATGCCGGCTCTGCTCGTACAGGTAGGTGAACAACAGGAAAAGCAGCAGAGCGACGAGGCCCGGCAGGATAACGACGGCGATGGTGGGGGTATTAGTATCCATACTCTTGGGAACAGTTCTCTGCCGCTCCCCTATTTCCGCTTAGAAATCTGCGACCCCAATATTTTCATACCCTACTAGACAAAACAATAGTCTTTAGATGAGAACCTGGGGACCTCAATCATCTGAAGGTAACCACCTCAGGTTACCGTCGATACTTGACCCAAAACCCCATGAACACTGCCTCCGCCCAGGCATTCCCTTAAATCGTTTCACCACGGTTCGCGGAGGATTACAGACGCGTTCGGAGTTTTGAAAGAGCAGGGCCTTCAGCCGTGCCGGAAGGTTTTAAAAAATGATTTAAGGCGATTATAGCCGGGCAAAAGAACGGCCGCGGCCCCATCCCGCGCACCCGCCGCTCAGATGAGTTATATTGTTATTTCCACATAAGATTCTGGCCCTCGACAGGGTCAGCTCGAACATCCGGGCGTCCAGGCGGCGAATATCAAACACCCAGTCTGCGCCCCTGGAAAAATCTATGACTACTTCGAATCCCGAGACCGAAACTGCCGTCACTCCCGCGTCTCGCCCTTCGAACTTCCTGCGCGACGCTATTCTCGAAGACCTCAAAACCAATAAATTCAGCGGTCGCGTGCAAACCCGTTTTCCACCCGAGCCCAACGGATACCTCCACATCGGCCACGCCAAAGCCATCTGCCTTGACTTCGGCTTGGCCAACGAATTCGGCGGCCACACCAATCTCCGCTTCGACGACACCAACCCGGAAAAAGAAGATACCGAATACGTCGACTCCATCATGGAGGACGTCAAATGGCTCGGCTTCCAATGGAGCGGTCTTTTTTACGCCTCGGATTATTTCGATCAGCTCTATGCTTGGGCCGTGCAACTCATCAAAGCCGGCAAGGCCTACGTCGACGATCTCAGCGCCGACCAAATCCGCAAATACCGGGGCACCTTGACCGAGCCCGGAAAGGATAGCCCATTCCGCAATCGCTCCATCGAAGAAAATCTCGACCTCTTCGAACGCATGCGCGCCGGCGAATTTCCCGACGGCACCCGCGTGCTCCGCGCCAAAATCGACATGGCCTCGCCCAATTTCAATCTGCGCGATCCCGTCATGTACCGCATCCTCCACGCCGATCACCATCGCACCGGAAGCAAGTGGCCCATCTATCCAATGTATGATTTTGCTCACGGCCAGTCGGATTCCATCGAGCAAGTCACGCACTCCATCTGCACCCTGGAATTCGAAGACCATCGCCCTTTGTACAATTGGTTTATCAAAGAGTTGGGGATTTTCCCTTCTCACCAGTACGAATTCGATCGGCTCAACCTCACTTACACGCTGTTGAGCAAACGCAAACTGCTGCAGCTCGTGCGCGAAGGCCGCGTCAGTGGTTGGGACGATCCCCGCATGCCCACGCTTTCCGGCATCCGCCGCCGCGGATATACGCCTGAGGCCATTCGAAATTTTTGCGGAGCGATCGGCGTTTCAAAGACTACGGGATCGATCGAGCTTGCCATGCTCGAGCACTTCGTTCGCGAGGATTTGAACAAACGTGCTGCGCGCGCCATGGCTGTGCTGCGCCCGTTGAAAGTCGTAATCGACAACTATCCCGAGAATCAAACCGAAGAAATGGAAGGCGTCAACAATCCCGAAGATCCCAGCGCGGGCACGCGCAAAGTGCCGTTCTCCCGCGTGCTCTACATCGAGCAGGATGACTTCCGCGAAATCCCCCCGCCGAAATATTTTCGTCTGTCGCCGGGACGCGAAGTCCGCTTGCGCTACGGCTATTTCGTCACTTGCACCAGTGTTGTAAAAAACGACAAGGGTGAAGTGATCGAAGTGCATTGCACCTACGACCCCGCAACCCGCGGCGGAAACAATCCGCCCGACGGCCGCAAAGTGAAATCGACCATTCACTGGGTCTCAGCCGCCCACGCCGTGGATGCCGAAGTGCGCATTTACGAAAACCTTTTCACCAAAGAAGACCCCAACCAAACCGAGGAGGGCCAGGATTTCACCGCCAATCTCAATCCAAATTCCCTCGAGGTGTTGACCGACTGCAAGGTCGAACCGTCCCTCGCAAGCCCCACACCCGGCTCTCGCTATCAGTTCGAGCGCCTGGGATACTTCTGCGTCGACCAAGATTCCGCTCCCGGCAAGCCGGTGTTTAACCGCACGGTAGCGCTAAAAGACACTTGGGCCAAAATCGAAAAGAAGAAATAAGTGCAGGCCAGGCACCACCCCAAAACCCTGTCATCCTGATCGCAGTAACCGGTTCGCGAAAATCTTAGTTGTGCGCGTGTGGACTCTGGGCGGGATTTGGCTTGGGCGGAACTGGAGCCTTGATCACTTTGACTTCGAACGCAACCGGCAACTGTTTCGGTGGAAAGCACGCAGCCTTGTCGCAGGCCTGATATCGCAGTCGGCCGCGAATCTCGTACTTGCCCGGCAACATGCTGGCTAGCGGACGCACCTGCACCGATAGATCGAATTCCCCGCTATAAACGCTGATTTTTTCATCGGGAGCAAAGGCGAAGCTCATCTCCTCCCCTGCCGGATAAGTAATTTTCCCTACTATGATGTCGGTTGGCACATCCAGTTTGAGGACGGTGGGAATCAGATATTCCGCCGCGGGCGTGTTGGAGTTGATGTGGAAGCCCGATCCGATCTGAAATCGCAGCGCGACGTTCGTAGCCTTACCGCGGATCGTCGTGGTCACGGGCGGGGCGGATAGCGTAACCGACGGCGATTTCCTGCCCAGATCGTCTTGCGCCGTCAGAGACGCGGCGAAAAGCGCAACCAGGGCCGCGGTTCTCGTGATGAAGTTCGAGATCGTCGTTTTATCTCCCGTTCCTTGCAGCTCTCGCGCGTTCGATCGGCGAGTTGCCCTACTACACGAACCAAAGTCATCTCTGCGTCTGGGCCACGGCACCTTGGCCAAGAATTTTCTTGATGGCGTCTTCGATCTCCCCCCGGCCCTTCAAACCGAACGCCTTATCGACGACTTTGCCATCACGATCAATAAAAAACGTCTCGGGCAGAAACTGCACTCCGCCGTAAGCGTCGCCCACGGCGTCTTTGCCGATCAGAATGGGATAGTTCACTTTCATGCTCTCGGCAAATTCCGCAATGTCTTTGGTGCTGGCGTCATCCATCGCCACGCCCAGAAACTGCAAGCCGGACGGCCCATACTGCTTCTGCAAATCCACAAACCACGGCATCTCGATCTTGCACGGCCCGCACCAGGTTGCCCAGAAGTTTAGGACTACGGGTTTGCCACGAAAATCGGAGAGGCGGACGGTCTTGCCGTCGAGAGATTGCAAAGTAAAGTCGGGGGCGACGCCTGTTTTCATTTGAGCTTCGCCGGCGGCTCCCAGCCGCGAGCGGCGGGCGAGTTTGAAACCGAACACCAGCATGATAGCGACTACCATCGCCACCACGATGATGACAACCGGATCACGTTTCACGAATAACTCCAATCACAACGCAAATCGATTCAGGAAAGACAAATAATTCGAGATGATAGTAAAGCGTCCTATGACTAACAATACGCCCAGTGCGATGAGCAATGCACCGCTTGCCACTTCGATGGCGTGCATGTGGGCGCGAAAACGGCTGTAAAACTTCAGAAAGCGTTCGAGCAAGAGCGCAGTCAGCAGAAACGGTACCGCCAGTCCCAGCGAATAAATCGCGAGCAGCGCGATGCCTTTTGTGATCGAATCCTGAGCGGCGGCGAAAGTTAGAATTACGGTCAGGACCGGTCCCACGCAAGGGGTCCAGCCGAAAGCAAACGCGAAGCCAATCACAAACGCGCCCCACGCCGTACTGCTTCCTTTCACGCTATGCAGGCGAGCATCCGTGTAGAGAGCTTTGATCTTGAATACTCCAGTCAGGTGCAGGCCGAACAAAATAATTACTACGCCAGCAATCTCTGCCAGGGTTGAGCGATAGCGCGACAGCATCTGGCTGACTTCGGTGGCGACCGCGCCGAGAGTGACGAAGACGACGCTGAATCCGAGAATGAAGGCAACGGAATTCAGCATGACTTTTCGCAGCAGTTGGGATTCCTGCGCTTTAAGTTGTTCAACGCCGACGCCCGAGATCAGCGAGACGTATCCGGGTACGAGCGGCAGCACGCAGGGCGAGAGGAAGGACACCAATCCGGCGAGAAAGGCTGCAATGGGAAGAGGAAGGCTCGTCATTACAGGGCTATTCTACCTGCCGGAAGGATTTGTGCTCGCGAATAAATGTGGTTTCAGGTCTGATCATGCCAAGTTGTTGGACTCCAGCCGCGCACAAAAGTTGCGGGAGCCTATGTAAAATCTGTGTCTGCAGCGGTTAATGGTTCGCTTTCTTCCGTTCGGTCTCGCCGCTGTTGCCCGGAGAGGGCGTGGGGGCCGCTGGTCCTTGCGGCTCTGGGGTTACCGAAGTTGGGGCTTCGGCGAGGGCTTTGCGGATCAGACCCATCGGGACACTAGCCGTGAGGACGGCGCGGTCCCGCTCTGGTTGAATTTTCAGGCTGTCGAAAAATGTTTTTATATCGGGATCGGGCCCCGGAGTGGAGACTGTGCTTTCGGCGGTACGAAAAAGATTCAGGAAAGCGTCAATGCGCTCGGCCAGTTGCTTGGCTTCGTCATCACTGCCGGCGAATGCCTGAGCCTTGAAATGGACGGCTCCGAGATAACGCATCGAAGCCACGACAGTGGCGGGTTTCTGAAACAGAAATGACCATCCGATCGGACCGGAACTGGAAACGTTTGCAGAAGGCTGAATTTTGAAGACGGCCCAGCCGAGGCTGGCGAAAGGAACTTCTTTGTAATACTGGCGCAGCAGCGCAGGTCCGCCAAAGGGCGATGCCAGTTTGCGGGAACGGGCAATGATTCCACGGATGACGAGTGGGTCGTCGAGATTCGATGCCGCGACCGTATCCACGCCGAGGATGGCGACTCGCAACGTGCGGCCTTCGAGCGGAATGTTGTAGATGTCGCGTGTTTCAAAATTTTCGACTGAATCCGAGATCTGGCGAAGATAGGCCCGCAGCCGTTCGCCGTCCATTTTCCCGACAAAGACTTCCGAGTAGCGCGGCTGCGGCGCGCTGTCTGGCTTTGCGCCGGGCAGGCTCGGGGGATAGTGAATCGCTAGAGCAGCTTCGTCCAGGTCGCGCTCGAACTGAAAGCCAGTGGCCTGAATAAATTTTTCGTAGTCCGGATCGTGGGGAACGGCCGGCAGTTCGCCCGTGATGTTGGCGTGGCGCATCCATCCCAGATTTACGTAGACGAATCCGTCCGCGCCCGGAAGCAAGCGCGCCGGTTCGGGTGGGGCATGTTTGCGCAGCACGACGGCCAAGGCGACCGCTGCTGCAATCAGCAGGACGGTCAAAACGATGGGAAGGCGTCGTCGTATTCGCATGTAAGCGCGGACGCTCCGGCTTACGCCGAAGTACCGAGGATTGGGTCATGATAGCACTTGAGCAGGTGGGTGGGGTCCGCGCTTAGTCGCAAACATCTGGTCCCCGAGGATTCCAGCCCACGGGCATTCGAGTGTTTAGTGCTGTCTTCAGTACAGAGTTTCCGGACTTGTCAATATAAGCCATGACATAACGCCGTCCCGCTTTCGTCGTTTTTTCGGGCATGGCTGTTTCGTACTCGAAAACACGAGCCAGGCCGCCGCGGAACTGGCAGCCGAAACTGCCCTTCGGAAGCGGAATCGCAATCTTGCCACTTGCATCGATGTAACCTGCCGTATCGTCTTCCAGAACCACAGCAGCAAAGCCCTCCGAAAAATCTGTTGCATGTCGGTAGTGGGCCGCGGCGACGAGGTGCCCCCGACTGTCCAGGAAGCCGGCAACGGAGTTGTCCTGCGCGATCTGGGTCATGCCATCGTGAAAATCACGTCCGGCGAAATACAAATTTGACTCGAGAATCACCTGTGGCACCGCCTGATGATCAACGTAGGTGATTTCTCCGGTCGCGCGGATACGCGCCAGACCCTCGCTGAAATTTCCCGGATAAACGTTTTGGTAAACGAAGCGAATTACGACTTTGCCGCGAGGATCAATATAGCCAAATTGAGACTGGTCATTTGCCACCGCAGCCAAACCTTCAGAGAACGGCCGAGCATAGAGGAACTGCGGCGGGATAACAGTTTTTCCGGTTTTGTCGATATATCCGAATTTCCAATCCGCGCCTTGCACCACAGCCAGCCCTTCGGAGAATTGCTCGGTCTCGTCCCAGCGCCAATATGGCAAATTGAAACCGGCAGCAGAACCGAGGACCCAGGTTGCTGGAATCGCGAGTTTCCCCGCCTTGTCGATGTACCCTGTTTTCGTTCCCGCAAATACTTCAATCTGGGCAAGGCCTTCGGAAAAGTTTCCCACCGGTATGAACTGTGAAGGGATGAACTTACCCTGTTCGTCGACGAAGCCGCCAGAGACGCGTCCCATGCCATCGTGAAAATCCCAAGCGTAGTCGAACTGGGGAGAGACAACGATCTTCCCGGAGCGATCGATGTAGCCGTACTTGGTGTTGAGCCGAATTGGATACAGGGGCGGAACATCGGGAGCTCTCTGACTGGGCGCGAAGGGTGCGGGTTGACTGGTGGGTAGACTCGTTTGCGCACGAAGCGTTACGGAGAGACCGGGGCTAAGCGCGAGGAACAAGCCAACGATTGTGGTAACGGCCCGCCGCTGCGATGGGATCGCGAGCATGGTCCTAAGCATCATAAAAGACTGGCTGACAATCGCCCCCAACTATTACATTATGCAGCTTGACTAACTCGTTCCCTGGCGCGAAGGTCCAATGTCGGAATTCGACCATCCTATTGTCCCGACGAATCTCACGCGATGTGCCTCTCATCCATTATCCTAGTAGTATCCATATGGCCCGACTGAAAACTGGCGCTCAAACTTCCTCTACCGCATTGTTGGACGCACCTAACGGAGAACGCGAACGCGTATTCGATGCTTACCGCCGTTGGGGATATCTGGAAGCCGACCTCGATCCGCTCGGCTTCCTTCGCCCTGTACCTCACTCCGATTTGCCCATTGACGGCGAGTACGCGCAAGAGGCGCGCCGCGTTTACAGCGGCACGGTCGGAGCGGAGTTCATGCACATTACCGATCCCGCGCGGCGCCGCTGGATTCAAGAGCGGTTGGAAGGTCCGCAAGCGGTCGTGGATCAGCAAAGAGCGCTTGACCTTCTTATCCGGGCCGAATTGTTCGAGCAGGTGCTGCAGCAGCGCTACTTGGGCAACAAGCGCTTTTCGCTCGAGGGAGTCACCGCGCTCATCCCGCTAATCGACGAAATTCTCGATGCGGCCGGGCAACAGGGCGCGGCTGAGCTGGTCATGGGGATGAGCCATCGCGGACGGCTGAACGTGATTGTGAACGTGGCCAAGCGCGCGCCGGAAGAAGTTTTTGCGGGGTTTGAAGACGTCGATCCGCGCAGCGTGCTGGGCAGCGGCGATGTGAAATATCACATGGGGGCGACTGGAGAGTATGTGACGCGCGGCGGCGCCGAGGTTCACATTCACCTGGTTTCGAATCCCAGCCATTTGGAGGCAGTCGATCCGGTGACCATTGGGCGCACGCGCGCCAAGCATGATCGAACCGGGGAAACTGGAACAAAAAAGTATCTGCCTTTACTGGTCCATGGCGATGCCGCTTTCGCGGGACAAGGCATTGTCGCCGAGACTTTGAACTTTGCCGATCTGCCCGGTTATACCGTGGGCGGAACCGTACACGTGATCGCTAACAATTTGATCGGCTTCACCACGGTGCCCCCCGAATCGCATTCGTCGCGCTTTTCGGCGCAGCTCGCGCGGCGCCAATCTATTCCCATTTTTCACGTGAATGGCGAAGATGTGGATGCAGTGATCCGCGTGGCACGCATCGCGGTCGATTATCGATACACGTTCGGTACGGATGTAGTCGTGGATTTGATCGGGTACCGGAGGCACGGGCACAGCGAAGTGGATGACCCCACGATCACGCAGCCTCTGCTTTACAAGGCGATCAAAGAGCATCCACCGTTGTGGGAAATTTATTCCGAGGACATTGGTGTCGAAGACGCGCAGACGCGGGTGCAGGCCATCCGCGCCGAATTCGAAACCGCGCAGAAAAAGGCGGGCTCGCTTACCGAAAAGCCGATGCTTCGCGAGTTGCCAAGCTATTGGGATCAATACACAGGCGGACGGTATAAGAAAGAGTATGACGTTGAGACCGCACTTTCGGCGGAAGAATTGCGGGAGATCACAGAGCGGCTGACGACTTATCCCGGGGACTTCCACATCCATCCGAAAGTCAAAAAGTTGCTTGAGCAACGCGCCGAGATGGGGGCAGGGAAGCGTGCCGTGGATTACGGCATGGCCGAAGCTTTGGCTTTTGGCAGTCTGGTGAAAGCTGGCGTGCCGGTGCGGTTGAGTGGACAGGACAGCCGCCGCGGCACATTCAATCAGCGGCATTCCGTGCTCCTGGATATTGAGAATGAGGAGGAATACGTCCCGCTGCAACACATTTCCGCGGGTCAGGCGCGCTGCCAGATTTACAACTCCACGCTTTCGGAAGCGGGCGTGCTCGGATTTGAATACGGTTACAGTCGCGATTATCCCGAGGCGCTGGTGATGTGGGAGGCGCAGTTTGGCGATTTCGCGAACGTGGCGCAGGCCGTCATTGATCAGTTCATCAGCGCGGGCGAAGACAAATGGAAATTGCTTTCAGGCGTGGTTTTGCTGCTGCCGCACGGTTATGAAGGACAGGGGCCGGAGCATTCAAGCGCGCGCATCGAACGTTTTCTGCAGCTCGCAGCGCGGGACAATTTTCAGATTTGCCAGCCTTCAAATGCGGCGCAATATTTTCATCTGCTGCGTCGCCAGGCGCTGCGGAAGTGGCGCAAGCCGCTGATCGTGTTCACGCCCAAGAGCATGTTGCGACATCCGGATGCCTCTTCGCCAATCCAGGATTTTTCGCATCCACACTTTCTTAACGTGTTGCCCGATACGGAGGTGAGCGAGGCCGCGCGTGTGTTGATTTGCACGGGAAAGATTGGCCACGAATTACGCGAGGAGCGCAAAAAAAGAAAAGACGATTCGACGGCAATTGTCTTTCTGGAGCAGATGTACCCGTTTCCTGAAGCTGAATTGATCAAGGAACTGGAACGGCATGCGAGTGCGCGCGACATCGTTTGGGTGCAGGAAGAACCGGCGAACATGGGCGCAATGTTTTATGTGCTGCCACGCCTGCGTCAGCTCGCGGGAGAACGGCATGTGCTTTCGGTGAAGCGCTCAGCCAGCGCCAGCCCGTCGACGGGATCAGCCAAGGCTCATGAAATGGAGCAGAAAACGCTGCTTTCGCTGGCCTTTTCGAAGAACGGCTAACTGCGAGGGAAAAGCTACTGCAGGTCGCGCCAGTTGGCGCCTACTCCGATTTCTACCAGCAGAGGAACGATCAAAGGATGGACTTTTTCCATCTGCTCGCGCACCAGGGTTCGCATCGCTTCGATTTCAGCTTCTGGAACCTCGAATACTAATTCGTCGTGGACTTGCAGCGTCATTCTTGATTTCAGGCGCTGCTCGCGCAGGGCTGCGTCGATGCGGATCATGGCTATTTTGATCAAGTCGGCGGCTGTGCCCTGCAACGGCGTGTTGACTGCGGTGCGCTCGGCGAATCCGCGCAGGTTGGCGTTCTTGCTGTTGATGTCGGGGATCGGGCGCACGCGACCAAATAGCGTTTTGACTTTTCCTTCGCGCCGGGCCTCGTCCAAAGTTCGGTCGATGAATGCCCGCACGCCGCTGTATCTCTCAAAATAGGCATTGATATAAAGCTTCGCCTCGGACGGTTCGATGCCCAAAGTTTGCGAGAGTCCGAACGCGGACAATCCATAGACGATGCCGAAGTTCACGACTTTGGCCTGGCGTCGATGATCGGGCGTGACCATCAGAGGCGGCACGCCGAAGACCTGAGAGGCGGTGAGCGTGTGGATGTCATCGCCGCGACGGTAGGCTTCGACCAGCAGCGGGTCTTTCGAGAAATGCGCCAGCAAGCGCAGCTCGATCTGCGAATAATCCGCAGCCAGCAGTACGTGGCCGGGTTCGGCGGTGAATGCCGCTCGAATTTCGCGGCCGAGTTCAGTGCGAATGGGAATGTTCTGCAGGTTCGGATTCGCCGACGACAGTCTTCCCGTCGCCGTTCCGGTCTGGCCGAACGTAGTGTGCAAGCGGCCACTGGCGGGATTCAGCAGGGCCGGCAATGCGTCGACATACGTGGATTTGAGCTTGGTGAGTTGCCGGTATTCGAGCACCAGCCGAGGCACATCGTGTTCCTCAGCCAATCCCTCGAGCACGTCGACGGCGGTCGAAATTGTTTTTCCCTTGCCGTATTTCACCGGCTTGGGCAGGTTCAATTTGTTGAAAAGAACGTCGCCGAGCTGCTTGGGCGAACTAATGTTGAACTCGCTGCCCGCTCGCTGATAAATCTCTTTTGCTTTGGTGTCGATCTCGCGTTCCAGTCGCGATGACATTTCGGCGAGGGCGGCGCGGTCGATCTTGACTCCGGCATGTTCCATGCGCGCGAGCACTCGAACCAGAGGCAGATCAATTTCCTCGTACAGCTTGTGCAGGCTGGCTTCTTCCACTTCGCGGCGCAGCGTGGTTGCGAGCCGGCCCGTAATGTCGGCGGCTTCGGGGAGAGTGCCGCTGAGCTTGAGATTGAAGCGACGCAGAGCGACATCGGGCAAGCGATGCGATGAGTAGGTCGGATCGAGCAGGTACGAATACAGCATCGGATCATGTTGCACGCCTTGCAGCGTGATTCCCTGGCGCTCCAATGCGTGAGTTGCCGCTTTGTAGTCGTGGATGGCTTTAGGAAGATTTTCGTTGGCAAGCGCCGACTTCAGCTCTAGTGTCGCTTCCTCCGCGCTGGCACTGACAGTGACAGCGACGCCATGCGTGGATGCGATTGCGATGTCGCGCGGACGTTCCACCGGTTGAGGCTCCGATGTGAGGGCCAACATCCCCGTTTCCGATTCGTCTTCTTCGGTTTCATCTTCGTCGACCACGTCTAATTCGGCCTCCACGGCCACGGCCAGTGCACCTCCCGAGGGAACGGACTTCAGTATCGCGTCTACATCGGCGGCAGATTTCGCTTCGGTGTAATGCGCTTCACTGACTTCGACGGTCGGCAGCAACTCTTTTAAAAGTGAAGTGAATTCCAGTTCGGTGAAAAATGCGCGCAGGGTTTCGACGTCCGGCTCGCCCACCTTCATTGCATCCACATTCAATTCAATGGGCACATCACAATCGATGGTGACCAGTTTCTTGCTCAGCAGGATGTTGTCGCGATTGTTCTGCAACGATTCCCGGTAGGTCTTCTTTTCGACTTCTGCCGCGCGCTCCAGCGCCTGCTCGACTGAACCAAAACGACGGATCAGTTCGACCGAGCCGTTGTCGCCGATTCCAGGAGCTCCCGGAATATTGTCGATCGAGTCGCCGCGCAGGGCCATGACATCGACCACGCGTTCGGGAGGGACTCCCAGAATTTCTTCGACCTTGGCCGCGTCGCAGATCAGATTGTCCTTCGGCGGATTCAGAACGTGAACCCGGTCGTTCACCAGTTGCAGCATGTCTTTGTCGCTCGAAACCACATACACCGAATACGATTGCGCCACGGCTTTTTTTGCCAGCGTGCCAATCACGTCGTCGGCTTCATAGCCTCCGAGTTCAAGGATTGGAATGCGGTAGGCTTCGAGCGCTCTTCGGATGTAAGGCAATTGCTGCGCCAGGTCTCCGGGCATTTCTTTTCGGTTGGCTTTGTAGCCGTGATATTCGACTTCCTGAAAAGTCTGCGTCTTCAGGTCGAACCGGCGGACGCTGGTAAGGCCTTCGGCCTGCTGATCGCGGAAGGTCGGCGCGGCGACATCAAAGACCGCGGCCAAATACTCCGGCGAAAAATCGTCGCGCAATTTGCGCAGCATGTTGACGAAGACATAGGTCGCCGCGGTCGGCAAACCGGTTTTTGTAGACATCCCACGCTGCCGCGCCATGGCGTGATAGGCGCGGAAGATGAAAGACATGGTGTCGATCAGATAAATGCATCCGGCCTGGCCCTGGACAAGTTGCAGCTTCGTCGCGGAAGCGGGTACGTCTGGCGCCGACACGTTCGGAGCGCCTTCTACCGGGAGTGCCGAGGATTTCTTTCGCGGAGACAACAGATTTAGTTTAGCAGCAGGAATGAGGCGCTGCTCGCGTGAACTGGAGACATAGCTAGCTATGTCTCTGCAGGAAGATTACTTGAAGCTGATGGTGAATTCAGCCTTTACGAACTTGGTCTTTGGTCCGCCATCCGGATTGCTGAAAACCAGATGGTATTGCTGGGGCTGATCGTAGGTGTTCGGCACTTGCCAATCGACGACTTGATCGTGTGCAGGATTCAGTTCGTAGGTAGTGGTCCCCGGCCGGCCTTGTTGGAAATCGGCGAATTCCTGGTCGTTCAGTAACAGTAAGCTAACCTCGCCGGTTTTGTCGCTGGAGTCCGGGTCGCGCGGTTTGGTGAAAGATCGGAAGTCCCCTTGCAGTTTGGGATAGCCCTGATGTGCTGGAACAATAAATGCAAACTGCGTGTACTTCTTCACCGGGAAGACTCCGTGCACAACATTCTTGGGTTCTTCCGTTTTTAAATTGCCCAGGTGATCGACCGACACTTCTGACGATGGTTGCGTTTGCTCCCGCGGTATTTCTTTTTTCGAGCAGGCGCAGACCAGCACCGACAGAACGACCATCAACAGCCAAGCAGGTTTCACCGACGTCTCACGGAAATCTTGTCGCACCTGCTGATTTTCTTATGACATCCGCCCTCGTGCACAGATGACCGAAGTCACCGGGGTGGCTTGCCGTATTCGGAGTTGTAATGGAGCTTAATCTCGCCGCAAGTGTGCTGCTCCGGGGAATACACCACGCAGCTATCGAAGGGGCGCGAATAGACGTGCAGGCTGACCGCGCGCTGGTTGAACTCACGCGGGTTATACACGCGATGGACGGGCTCCTCAGGATTGACGGCGCAAGGATGAGTTTGATTCATTTCGACGGTGTCCGCCGGCTCCAGATCGCAGGTGCCTTCATCCAGTTTCTCAACGATCACCCGATAGTTCTCGACCATCAATCTGCCAATGGGCACGGCCATCCAGCAATTCTGATCGCGGTGATTGTGAACAGAGCTGCCCTGGCCGACTTCCCAACAAACTGCCATCAGCTCATAAAACGGCGTCTTGTCGATCAGATTTCGCGTGTAGTGCTGGCGATCCCAGGTCAGGTAGGGGGCTAAGGTATCCGCCGAGACAATCACGTTTTCCAGAAACTTAACGATCTGGTCAGTCCGGTCGAAAGACGCCTCCGGAAACTTGCGCAACTCCAAAACAAAATCCTGTATCGCGACCTGCTTAGACACCGCTTGTGTCCCCATGTTTCACCCCTAGGAACAGTATATCGTCTGAGCAAACTGCTGTGGGCAAGGGACGCCTCGCGCTCCGTTGAACTCACTCGAGGAACATGCAGTCGCCATAGGAATAGAACCTGTATTTTTGATCCACGGCGTGCCGGTAGGCCTCCATTACCGGCTCCTTTCCTCCCAGGGCGCACACCAGCATCAGCAGTGTGGATTGCGGCAGATGGAAATTTGTCAGCAGCGCCCCCACGACCCGAAATTCATATCCGGGGTAAATGAAAATATCGGCCTCGCCTACGCCAGGCCGCAACATACCGTCCTCGGACTGACCCGCCAGGTATTCCAGAGTGCGCACAGTCGTGGTTCCAACTGCAACCACGCGCCGGCCCGCGGATACGGCTCGATTGATCTTTGCAGATGCCTCTTCTGAAACTTCGTAGGCCTCGCGGTGCAATCGATGATTTTCAACCCGCTCCACGCGTACCGGTTGAAACGTTCCCAGGCCCACGTGGAGCGTGATCTCCGTCGTCTCGATGCCACGATTCCGTATGCGTTCAAGAATCTCTGGCGTGAAGTGCAGCCCAGCAGTCGGCGCCGCTACCGAACCGCGTGCTCGCGCGTAGACGGTCTGATAGCGATCCCGATCCCCGGGACGGTCCGGCCGATCGATATAAGGCGGCAGCGGCACATGCCCCAACTGCTCGATCAAATTAAAGAAATCCGCCACGGAAGAAAATCGTATGCGGCGTTCCCCAAACGTGCCTCGGGCTATCACTTCCGCCTCCAGTTCGTTGTCTTCACCAAAGCACAGCCGCTCGCCCAAACCAATTTTGCGCCCTGGACGGACCAGGCATTCCCATTCATTCGGCTCCGACGATAACTGCCGGGTCAGCAATACCTCGACCCGACCCTTAAGAAAGTCGCGAACCGCTGGATTCTGCGGACTGAGAGGTTGCGCGTGGACGCCGCTTCTCCGCCCATACAGACGCGCCGCAAAGACGCGCGTGTTATTGAACACAACCAGATCATCGGGACGGAGCAGGTCGGGAAAGTCTCGAAAGCAAAGGTCACGAAAGCTTCCCGTGCTACGGTCCACCTGCAGCAAGCGGGATGCAGCGCGGTCGGTCAGGGGTTCCTGAGCGATCAGTTCCGCGGGAAGATGATAGTTGAATTCGGAAACTTGCACGAGGACTGATTATAAATTCGAATACGCAAGGTGCTATAAGTGCCTAATCCAAACGGACATATGATGGATTAAGAAAAATACCCCAACAATCGGATTGTGTTCGACCAACTTTCTGCGATAACATACGCGCACTATCGGGTTCGCTTTCCCCCTGAGCTGCCCCCGGATCGAAATGCCCAGCGCACGTCAATATCGACGCGAAATGGTTGACTTCGGCCACATGCTGCACCAGCGTGGCTACGTCGCCGCCACCGACGGCAATCTGTCGGTTCGTCTCGATGATGAGCGGATTATGGTCACTCCCACCTGCATGAGCAAGAGCATGCTTCGCACCTCGGATATGGTGGTCGTCGATTTGGAGGGCCGTCGCCTCGCGGGGAACCGCGACGTGTCGAGCGAACTAGCCATGCACTTGCTGATTTACCGTCTGCGCGCCGACGTGAAAGGCATAGTGCACGCGCATCCGCCGACGGCTACCGGCTTCGCCGCAGCTGGGCTGCCCCTGAACCAACCGCTGGTCTGCGAGGTCGTGATCGGATTAGGCTCGATTCCCTTGGCTAAGTACGGTACGCCAGGGACGCCCGAACTTTCCGATGCGCTTGAACCCTTGATCCCCCAGTACGATGCCATCCTCATGTCCAACCATGGCGTGGTTGCTTACGCCGATACGCTTCATCACGCTTACATGAAGATGGAGACCGTCGAGCATTTTGCCCAGATCGCTCTCGTCACTCATTTGCTCGGACGGCAGCAGCCTTTGGAGGGCGAAGATCTGGAGAAATTGAAATTGGCGCGCAGCCGATATCAAAGCATGGGCGCAATTCAACCTTGCAGCATCGCAGCCGGAAATCACCATGACCGGCTCCAATCGAATCGGACATTGCGCATAGACAATGCAATACGATCCCGGAGTAAGGATTTCCGCGGCCAGATAAAAGCGGGCAACTAGGTGCTATCAGCTCTCAGTTATCAGCAAAACGCCGAAAATCCATCTCTCTTGACCGAAAGCCGAAAGCTGACAGCTGTTCTTCTCATTCCCCTCCGATTCTGAAACGCATTCCTGCGCGAACATTCACGCCCAAGGCTGGATAACCTGTCACCTCCTGGTAGGAATGGTCCAGCACGTTTTCCACGTTGGCGTAGGCAGTTACACGCGAAGTGACTTTGTACCAACCGCCGACGTTCAAAAGAAAATATCCCGGCGTGTGAGTGATGCCGAAGCCGTCGAAATCGGAGTCCGGGCGCGGGCCCACGAAGCTGCCGCTGAGATTCGCACCCCAGCGCGGACCCAGGTAGGTGAGCAATGTCGTGGCGGAGTTCTTGGGCCGGCGGAGAAGGGGATCTCCTTGGGCATCGGGAGGAAAGCTGCCGGGGGGCGCCAGCAGAATTTGGGTTGAAGTATTTGTGTAGGACGTGTTCCAGGAAAGCCGCTGCGTCAACCGGGTTTGCAGTTCGACCTCCACTCCCTGAGCGAAGGACTTCTCCAGATTAATATACTGGCCGACAAAAGTAGTGGGGTTGACGGTGACAAACTCAATTTGATCGTGAAACAGATTGTTGAAATAGTTGGCCACGAGCACGAACCGGCTCAGGAAATTCTGCTGAAACCCGGCTTCGAAAGCCCGATTGCGTTCGGCCTTCAAGTTGAGATTGGGGAGTTGGTATGCGCTGCTAACGAAAGTCTCCTCGAATCGCGGCTCCTTGATTCCGGTGGCGTAGGAGAAGCTCAGTCGAGTTCCGGAGAAAATATGTCCGCCGCGTAAAGCTTGAAGTCCTAAAGCTACTCGCGGAAGGCCGACATTGCCGAAGGTGGTGTTGTGAGCAAAGCGGCCGCCCGCGATCACAGTGAGCCGCCCGAGGGTCAGCGCCTGTTGCGCATAGGCAGCCTCGTTCAAGCGCAAGCCATGGCCACCGCTGGCGAAATCCGCCGGAATGGGATCGCTCACAAAGCCATTTTCGTCTTCGAATTCGTAACCGATCGTGGTGTGCGCCCAACTGCGCTCGACGTAATCACCCTGATAATCGAAGCCCGCGCGGTTGAAATTGACCAGGGCCTCGAAGGGCGTGTTGATGGTGCCGAAGGGAGTGTTCTGGGGCGAAATTCCGCTGTCCGAATTGACCGTCTTCAGGTTGTACTCGAATCCGGTGAAGCGGTGCGTCCAGTTTGATCCCGTCTTCACCGTGAGGTCGAGACTCGCAAGCAGATTGTTCTGCCGCGCTTTTCCACCAAGGTCGGGCGAGAGAACGTAAGTCTCGCCACCGATATCAAATACATTTTGTCCGTTGAAGTTCCAGGCTCCCGGCACGCCGGTCACGCTGTTGTCATGGCGCACGCGCAGGCGCAGGGAGATCTGCTGATTCACCGCCATCCCCACATTCGCGCCTTCCAAAGAATTGGAGTAGGCAGCGTTGGGGCCGGCGCCGTTGGTATTGAACTGGTTTCCGAAGACGTTGTAATCGAAGCGGCCGCGCGCGCCGGCAAGAGTCGCGTACCCGTTTTCTGTGCCGTAGTTGCCCGCGTCCGCACCGAAGCTTAATTCCGGAGTAGGCGTGCTTCCGGTGCGGGTCCAAACCTGGACCACGCTGGTCATCGCGTCGGAACCATAGAGCGTGCTCTGCGCGCCCCGCAAGAACTCCAGACGATCGGCCTCGTCCAGGGGAAGCGTGCCAAAGTCGATGGTCCCACCTGCCTCGGTCACGCTCACGCCGTCGACGATCACTTTGTTGTAGTTGGAATTGCCGCCGCGCACGAACAGAGACGACAGTCCTCCGCGCTGCCCAGCCGTATTGACGATGGCTCCCGGCAGAAAGCGCAGAGCATCGTCGGCTGCCACCGGATTCATCGTCTGTATCTGTTCGCCGCTCAGGCTTGCCACATCCGCGCCGGCGTCTTCGCCTGGGACAGGCGTTCGCGTCCCGGTCACGACTACGGTCTCCGAAGCCGTCGCCAGATGAAGTTGGACGGTGATGGAATCGTCTTTAGCGGAAACCGTTGTGGTTTCAACGGCGAAGCCCGGAACCAGAACCTTTACCTGGTGAGGGCCGCTTCCCATCCCGCGAAAGATGGCGAGCCCCTCCGCCGACGTAACCTGCACCGCCGGACGCGCGGTAGCCTGCCCTTCGAACAACCACACCTGCGCCCCGGCAACCACCGCCGCTTGGGGATCGATCACTTTGATTTTGATTTCTGCGGCTGAAGCTGCTGCCAGCAGGCAAACCACACTGAGGAAAATACGAAAGAACCGCATGCACTCCTCCTTTGTTTCGCGAAAGGGGTTGGTGTGGACGGTTCGCGCCAGTCTCCTGGCTTTGCGAGTAAGGACAGCTTTCACTGTCCGACGACTACAACCGGCCTTCCCAGTTACCCAGTGACCGGCTGCGAATTTCCTCGCTTACAGTTGCGCGGCAGCGCGGGATTTCCACCCGCTTCCCTCCTCATCTTGTCGATGAGGAACGCGCGAACCAAAGATGTTGAGAAAGAACGAAAAACCACTTCCTCGATTCTTGGAGAGAACCAAGGAAGTGGCATTGTAACTCGACCGCTGCGATTTCTTCTACTGCACCGTAACGTCTACGGAGGCAGAAGGGATTCCATTGGCAACGACCACCAGACTGCTGGCGCCGGTCTCCATATCGGACGGCACGTCGAAATTCGTCGACACGATCTTCTTGCCCGTGGCGACGCCCATCGTGCTGGGGTCGTGCGTGCGCGCGTAGAACACGTGGCCGCTGGCGTTGTTCGTAATGCGTACCAGCGGATAGTTGGTGTCCATCTGGGCGTCGTCGCCGTAGGCCGCGCCGTGGGTCAGGCCGTTGAACTGCGTTCCCGAGATTTTGTAAGTGTCACCGCGGGTAACGTCGCTGGGAGCGGTTGTGATCGCCGGTGCCCATGAGCTTTGGTAGGTTCCTTCGGCAGTATAGATTTCTTTTGAAGATGAGAGGGCTGGTCTCGCACAGAATATTTCCATTGGGCAGAACGGCGGCGGGAGCGTCGGCCATGTCGTCATTGTTGGGAAAATCCGGGCCAGCCGCCCATTTTCCGGTGTTCGTATCAAAGATTGCCGTGTGCCCGGCTCCGGTGCCGTTGGCTCCCATTGCGAAAACAGTGCCATCCGGCCGCAGCAATGCAGGTCCAGTTTCTTCGCCAGCCTCTTCCGATAGATTGACCTGGGCGCTGCCGGCGCTGGTCCAGGTGAATGTCTTCGGATTGAAGATTTCCGTATTGGGCGTGTCCTGCGTGTCAGCGAGCAGCACCTCTCCGTTGGGCAGCAATTCCATGCCTTCTTCGGCGTAGTCGTCGGCTTTGCCCGAACCCTTGAGGGTCCAGCCCAAGGTCTTGGGATTGAAGAATGCGCTC
>JBEKGG010000028.1:0-25495 GCA_050012915.1 Terriglobales bacterium
AAGGCATTTGCCATCTCCGCGTGCTCTGCGGCTTTTCTCAGCGGCCCTCTCCGATTTAAGACTTTGCATTCGCCGGCAGCCTCGATAATCTTAAAACGCAGAGGTCGCTGAGTGCGGCCGCAGAGTGCGCGGAGAAGTCCGGGTGATGAAAATACTGAGCTTTTGCAGGCGGACGACCCGGGAATGACGCTGGAGGTTTGGTCTTACGAGATGCCGGACGGGAAGCTGGAGCAATATCAAGTGGCCCCGATTGAATAGGTCAGGTCTTAAACAAGCCAATCGACTACGCCCCTACTATGGTCTGGTTGCTGGGTGCAGATGTTGTAGCCTGCGATCGATTCGTCGGACTAGCTTCGAGACCCCATAGATCCCTTTGTGCGCCAGCTTCGAGCCCGACTTGCTGCTCGGCGCCCGAACCCACTGGCTTCGTCCAAATTACCCGAAATTCAGCTTTGTGTTGCCGATACTGCAGCATCACCAAACTGCCAACTTCGAGTTCGCGCCGAATTGCGCCCAGCCGAACTCCGGTTCGGCTAACGTCGAGGGTGTGGACAAGTTCCGAATACGCACTACCGGAAATGTCGTTACCCGATATTCTTACCGGCAACACCGCCTTCGATCGATCCCCATTGCGCGGTTTACCCACTCCTGCCTTCTGTACCATTGCCGCCAGAGCTTTATTTGGAGAAGTCAATGCCACGTCCTTATTTGTGCGAATGGCTCAATTTTGAGATGAGCGAATTACAGGGGAGTGAACTTCTTGCTGAACTATAAGCATATTCAGCCATAAGAGCGATTTGCGCCATAGCACGAAGGTGATGGTTCATCCTTCGTAGGTGTTACCTCCGGACTTGCAAGGCCTCCGAGCTGTCACCAGAGGTGACTCGAGTAACCAACCAAAGGTTACAACCGTCCACGACGTCCCCTGAACGGGCCATTGCCGAATGGCGTGGCAGGGCGCAATCTGGTGCCAGTCGCAAACAAATCGTGCGGGCGCGAGTCTTACGCTTCGCTCTCGACACAAATGGAGGCTGAAGAAATGACGAAGTTTCTTAAGAGGCTCTGGTCCGAAGAAGAGGGCCAGGACATTGCCGAGTACGCAGTTATGCTTGCAGTGATCCTGGTGATCGTCGTGGGAACCATTCGCTTGATTGGTGGAAACGCGAATAACGTGTTTTCGAGCGTGTCCAGTTCTATCGGAAGCTAAGCGTCCCGCTGGAGTTGAAAGCGCAATGATTTTATTATCGGCGAGCTCAGGCAGAGGACCGGTGACGTCACCCGGTTTATGCTTCGGCGGCGGTAGTGAGCGCGGTCACGGCATCTTCCAAAGTCGGGAACATCAGGAAGAGCGGCTCGACTCTGGTGGTCTCGAGCAACTTCAATACGCGATCGTTGACCCCGCTCAACGCGATGTGTCGAGTCGCCTTGTGGCGCCTGACATAGGCGCTGACCAGCGATCCCAGCCCCGCAGAATCGATATACGGAACGTCAGTTAGATCAAGAATGACCATCGAAGCATTTTCTTCCCGCCGGATCGCGTTCTGAAACATCGACAAATTCTCGAAGGTGAGCGGTCCACGCAGGCAAAGCACGCGCGGCCCTTCCGGAGCCCACAATCGCTCGATGGTTAATGGCTCGGTTGCCATCGGGAGATTGTATGGCGAGGCGAAGCCGTAATCAAGCGTGGGCCCCGGGTGGCTGACGCTACAGACCACTTGACGCATTCATTTGAGAGCAGCTACCGCAGCGCAGAAGTGTGTGCGTGAGAAGCGATCTTTCGCCCCTTCGGGGCTTGAACGTGTCCCACTTTTACCCACGGCTTGCGCCGTGGGCTGCATTCTTGCGCCGCTCTGCGGCTGGAACCGGCAGCCTTTGTTCCACTGCCCCGGCGGAATTTCGGTTCTCGCGCACACGCTGAAGCGCTGCTCCAGCCAAAATCGCAGCCTTTCCGCAACCTCCATGCACAAGCTGCCGCCTCGTTGGATTACCAATCTCCGGGCTAGAAAACCATCCCAACGTACATGTCCGAATCGCACAAGCGGTGATGGCAATTTCATATTCGCACACCCGTCGTTCGGGTAAAACCATGAAGCTTTCGGCCTCAAGCTATCGCCCACGACGCCGATTTGCAATGTAGGTGATCAAAAGGTCGTAGCGCGGCGTTGCCGTTCTTCCCTCACGGCTCGATGGCTTTTTAACACTTGAAACTGCTCAGGCACGCAAAGATGGAGGTCTTCACGGCTGAAAACCTATCTTCGGTTCGCAATTCTCTTTCCCTGGGTGCTGTTTCCCTCAACGTGGAGGCAGCAACTCACGAACCAGTTCGCGTTGCGCCGGGCGAGAGTCCTGGGCATGCATCTTCAAACGACACTTCGCCCAACACTCGCATTCGCTTGCGCGTGCTACTGGTGGAAGACAATCCAGCTGACGTTGAATTGGAATTGCTCACCCTGCGGAGGGATGGGTTCGATGTCTCCGGCGACGTGGCTCAAACCGCCGAAGACTTTACTGCACAAATCCGCAGCGCTCACTACGATCTCATTCTTGCCGACTATAACCTGCCGCAGTGGAGAGGGACCGAGACACTCGAAATCCTGGCTCGCGAAAACCTGGACATTCCCCTCATCATCGTTACCGGCTATCTGGGCGAGGAAAAAGCTGTGGATTACATCAAGCAGGGCGCGACCGATTGCGTCTTGAAAGACCGTTTGGCCCGGCTGCCGATTTCAGTACGCAGGGCGCTCGAGGAAAAACGGCTTCGCGATCTGCGCCGCCAGGCTGAACAAGAACTGGCGCAGAAAGTTGCGGAACTGGCTCGATCGAACGCCGAGCTCGAGCAGTTTGCCTATGTGGCCTCGCACGACCTGCAGGAGCCGTTGCGCATGATCGCCAACTACACCCAGCTCCTGGCGGAGAGATATCGAGGCAAGCTCGACGCACAGGCCGACAAATATATCGATTACTCGGTCGGGGGCGCCACTCGCATGCAGGCGCTGATTCAGGACCTGCTGAAATTCTCCCGCGTCGGCAGGCAGGAGATTGAACGCCGGACAACCGATTGCCGCGCGGTGGTCGAGCAGGCGTTGAAGAATTTGCAAGCCGCGGTGCAGGAGAGCGGCACGCAGGTGCATTGGAATGGTCTGCCCGTGGTCATGGCCGACGCTTCACAACTCGGACAGGTATTTCAAAACCTGATCGCCAATGCCATCAAGTTTCATGGGCCGGAAACTCCCATGATCCAGATCGAGTCGGAAAAGAAAGACAACGAGTGGGTGTTCACGGTTTCCGACAACGGCATCGGCGTTCCGGTCGAGAATTGGCAGGACATCTTTGTCATCTTCCGGCGGCTGCATACTCGGGTGCAATATCCGGGCAACGGCATCGGCCTGTCAATCTGCAAGAAAATCATCGAACGCCACGGCGGAAAAATCTGGATCGAAGCCCAGGCTGGGCCTGGGACTTGTTTCAAGTTCACTCTTCCGGTCGATTCAGGCGACGAAGCTGCCAAGGAAGCGCAGGCATGAGAACAACTGAAGTTTTGCTGGTGGACGACAATCCCGCGGATACCGATCTGACCAGCGAAGTGCTGGCTCGGAACGGTTGTCCAAGTCACATCCAATCGGTAACCGACGGTCTGGAAGCGATCGCATTCCTGCGTCGCCAGGGGAAATATGCGGGCGCCGTCGTTCCGGACTTTGTGATTCTTGATCTAAGTCTGCCCGGGAAGGACGGCCGCGCGGTGCTGGCCGAAGTCAAAAGCGACCCGGTTCTGCGAAAAATTCCAATCACAATCTTCAGCACGTCCGAGGCCAAGCAAGACATTTTCCGCAGTTACGAACTCGGGGCCAATTGCTATGTAAGTAAACCCGGCAATTTGCGGGACTTCATTTCCGCCGTGACATCCATCAGCGAATTCTGGTTTGGTTTGGCACATCTGCCGCGCGAGGAGGAACGATGAACAATGGGCATACGGATGTTTTGTTGATCGAAGACAACCCTGGCGATGCCGACCTGGTTCGCTTGCGCCTGGTCGAGAGCGACTCCGGAGTTAACATACACTGTGTCGACCGGCTTTCGGACGGGCTTGCGTCCATGGCTATGGCGCCGCCGTCGGTCGTACTTCTGGACTTGAATCTTCCCGACAGTCATGGAGCCGACACATTCCGGAAGGTGCTCGAGAAAGCGCCGGGCGTACCGGTCGTAATTCTCTCCGGCCAGGATGACGAGGCTCTGGCCATGAAGGCGCTTCACCAGGGTGTGCAGGATTATCTGGTGAAAGGCGATATCACCAGCGCCCAGCTGGAGCGTGTCATGCGCTACGCCATCGAACGGCAGGCGTTGCTTCGTTCGCTTGAAATGAGCCGCCATCAGCAGCTTGAGTTCAAGAATCAGTTCTTGTCTCATGTCTCGCACGAATTGCGGACGCCACTGACTTGCATTCATCAGTTCGTCACCATCCTGTTGGACGGTTTGGCGGGCGAGATTAACGCCGATCAGCGCTACCACCTGGGAACGGTGCTCAACAGCGTTCACCAGTTGCGAGCGATGATTCGCGATCTGCTGGAGGCTACGCGGGCGGAGTCGGGGAAAATTCGCATCGACCCGCGCTGCATCACCATTGGCGATCTCGTTCAGCAGGCTATTTCGATGATGGCAGCCACGGCCAAGGAAAAACAGGTTGGCCTCGAAGTTGGACTCGACAGCAGAATCCCTTTCGTGTACGCCGATCCCGATCGCGTCCTGCAAGTGCTGATCAATCTCATCGACAATGGCATCAAGTTCACGCCGCCCGAAGGCTCCGTCATGGTAAAAGCGTGCATTGTCGAGGCCGATCCGGATATGGTTTACGTTTCCGTATCCGATACTGGCTGCGGCATTGGCTCCGAAGCCAAAGCCATGATCTTTGAACGCTTATATCAGGACCCGAATTCCGTCGACAACAATCGCTCCGGGTTGGGCTTGGGCCTGTTCATCGCTAAAGAGTTGGTCGAACTTCACAGCGGAAAAATCTGGGTAGCTAGCGAACTCGGGAATGGCAGCACGTTTTCATTTACCTTGCCGCTGTATTCTTTGGCAAAACTTCTATTCCCAGTCATCACCTACCAGGGGCGGTTGCGTGAGGCTTTGGTTCTGGTCAAAGTGCAACTGACTCCGCTCCCCGGCTTGACCCAATCAAATTGGAAGGAAATCTGCTCACAGAGTCTGGAGACGTTGCGGCGATGCGTTTATGTGGATAAAGATCTGGTTCTTCCCGTGGTTGGGAATGTCGGACAAAGTGAAACCTTCATGGTGGCGGCATCGACCGATCTGGAACGAGCCGAGATCATGATGAAACGCATCCGCGAGCAACTGGAGGCAGGAGCAGGCTTCAAAACCGCAGCACACTTGCTCGTGTCGGCCAGCGAAGTCGAACTGCCTGCGCGCGAAGATGGGCCGCTGGAAACATTAGTGCAGAAGACGGCCGACCGCATTACGGAAATGGCTATGCTGACGTCGAGCTGGAAACATCTGGGCGACGCATGAACGGCGATATAAATGCACAAAGATGCTGAGACTGAATCACGAATTAAAAAGAACTAATGGAGGATTCAAAATGGAAAAACCGAAAATTCTGATTGTTGACGATGACCCCGACTTAAGGCGAGCGCTGAAAATTCGCTTGCGCGCCAACCACTACGACACCGTGCAGGCCTCGGACGGCTATTCTGCCATTTCGGTAGCGCAGAAGGAGAAGCCCAATCTGATCATTCTCGACCTCGGCCTTCCCGCCGGGGATGGCTATGTGGTTCTCGAGCGACTGCAGGATAGCGATACCCTTTCGGGCATTCCGGTGATCGTATTGACCGCGCGGGATCCGCAATCGAACGAGCAAAAGACGTTGCAGGCAGGTGCGGCGGCGTTCTTCCAGAAGCCGGCCGACAACAACGAATTACTCGACGTGATTCGCGCCACTCTGCCGAAGGCGTGGCCGGGTGTGCCCTTGCCCTCATAAGCGGAGCGGCCCAACGCCGTGATGGCTTTTGGGACGGGCGGGGACGCCCGTCCGCCAGGGATTACCCGAGCCATCCGTAACTTGGTTTTGCTCGGGACGGCGGCGGGCGTGCCGATAGAAATTTAGTGAGGCTCGCCGGGATCGTGGAATTCTTCAGATCATTAGTTTCGCCTGATTTCATGCCCCACGGGTATTGCTACCTGTGGGATCCGCGGATGGTGTGGCTGCACGTCATCTCGGACGGGCTGATCACGCTTTCCTATTACTGCATTCCTCTCATCCTCATTTATTTCATTCGTAAGAATCGCGATCTTCCCTTCAACCGCATCTTCTGGATGTTTGGCACCTTCATTCTGGCTTGCGGCACGACCCATTTGATGGAGATCTGGAACGTCTGGCACGGCGACTACTTGCTGGCCGGGGTGGTCAAGGGAATCACGGCAGCGGTGTCGGTGCTCACCGCGGCGATGCTCATACCACTTATTCCGAAGGTGATTTCCGTACCCAGCCGAGTTCATTTAGAGGAGGTCAATCGCAAGCTGGCGGAGGAAATTGCCGAGCGCAAGTGGGCGGAACAAGTGCGCAGTCGCCTGTCGGCGGTGGTGGAGTCATCCGATGATGCCATTATCAGCAAGACCCTGGAGGGGATTATTACCTCATGGAACCGGGGCGCGGAGAACATATTCGGCTACTCGTCAGCCGAGGCTCTGGGCAAGTCGATGCGGATGC
This sequence comes from Terriglobales bacterium, assembly GCA_050012915.1. Taxonomy (GTDB): domain Bacteria; phylum Acidobacteriota; class Terriglobia; order Terriglobales; family Acidobacteriaceae; genus JABDBE01. The sequence continues at coordinate 6,722 of JBEKGG010000028.1, forward strand.
TCTTGCCGCCGGAACGGGTGAACGAGGAATCCGACATTCTGGAGCGAATCGGGCGGGGTGAGAGCGTTGAACACTTCGAAACCGTTCGGGTACGCAAGGATGGTCAGAAAGTCGACGTTTCCGTTACCATTTCGCCCATTCGGGATGATAGTGGAGCCATCGTGGGCGCTTCTAATATAGCCCGCGACGTCACCGAGCACAAACGGGCCGAGCAAGCGCTGAAAAAAAGCCTTGCCACCAGCGAAGCCGCGCTCCAGGAGTTGGCCGATCAGAAGTTCGCCCTGGATCAGCATGCCATCGTCGCCGTCACCGACGTCCAAGGCACAATCAGCTACGTCAACGACAAGTTCTGCGCTATCAGCCAATATTCGGAAGACGAACTGATCGGGCGGAATCACCGCATTCTCAACTCCGGCCATCACCCCAGAGAATTTTTCCAGGAAATGTATCACACCATCGCCAGCGGACAGGTCTGGCACGGCGAGATCAAGAACCGGGCCAAGGACGGTTCGAACTACTGGGTGGATACGACCATCGTCCCGACCTTGGGCGCGGAGGGAAAACCGCGCCAGTACGTGGCGATTCGAGCCGACATCACGGAACGCAAATTGGCCGAAGAAGCCTTGGTGGAACAGGCAAAGGTGCTGGATCTCGCCCAAGTCATGGTATGGGACATGAAAGGCTACATCGTCGCCTGGAGTCTGGGGGTACAAAGACTTTACGGCTATACTCGCGAAGAAGCACTGGGTAAGGTGTCCCATAAGCTCCTTAAAACCCAATTTCCCCAGCCCTTGGAACGAATCGAGGCGGAACTCGTGCGCGCCGGAACCTGGGAGGGAGAGCTGGTACACCGCAGGCGAGACGGTTCGCATGTGGTGGTCGCGAGCATATGGGTATTGCATCGCGACGCTGAAGGCCGGCCGCTGCGCGTCCTCGAGTCGAATACCGATGTCACCGAGCGCAGGTTGGCCGAAGAGTCCCTGAAAGAAAGTCTGGCCACCAACGCTGTGGCGCTTAAGGAACTGGCGGATCAGAAGTTCGCCTTGGATCAGCACGCCATTGTTGCCATCACCGACGTCCAAGGCACCATTACTTACGTCAACGACAAATTCTGCCTCATCAGCCAATATTCAAAGAATGAGTTGATCGGGCAGAATCACCGTATTCTCAATTCGAACCACCACCCCTTCGAGTTCTTCAAGGAGATGTACCACACCATCGCGAATGGCAAAGCTTGGCAGGGGGAGATTAAGAATCGAGCCAAGGACGGTTCGATCTATTGGGTTGACACGACAATTGTTCCATTCATCGATGATTACGGAAAGCCGCAACAATACATTGCCATTCGAGCCGATATCACGGAGCGCAAGCGGGCGGAAGAGGAGTTGGCGCAGCAAGCGTCGGAACTATCTCTCTCCCGGCAGACGTCGGAAGCGCAAACCCGAATGTTCAAATTGGTCTTGGACAGCATGGGCGAGGGCCTGATCGCGGCCAACCGGGAAGGCCACTTCCTGATTTGGAACAATGCCGCGAAAGAGCAGATGGGCCGCGATGCGGCCGACCTGCCCAGCGAGGAATGGACTCCGCATTATCAAGTGCTCCTGCCGGACGGGAGCACGCCTTATCCGCCGGATCAGCTTCCGCTGGTGCGGGCGCTGCGTGGCGAATCGGTACGAGTGGAACTGGTCATCGGACGGCCGGGCCCGGCCGAGCCCGTGTTCCTGGAAGTCACCGCGAGGCCCATGAGAGACGATCAGGGCGCATTATGCGGCGGCGTGGCCGTGCTCCGCGACATTACCGAGAGCAAACGGGCCGGGGCTGCGCTACACCAGCAAACTCAGAAACTGGCCCGGCAAGCGGAGGAACTATCCATCTCGCGGCAGGCGCTGGAAACTCAAACCCTGATGCTGCAGTCGGTGCTGGACAGCATGTCGGAGGGTTTGGTCGTCACTGACCAGAACGGAAAATTCATCATTTGGAATCCGGCGGCGGAAAGAATTGTTGGCATGGGCGCAGCCGATGTGCCCAGCGAACAATGGACCGCGCATTATGGCCTTTTCTTGCCTGACACCGTAACATCCTTTCCGCCCGAGCAAAATCCACTGCTGCGCGCCATTCAGGGAGAGGCTTGCTCGGTTGAGATGTATGTGCGCAATCCGGAGCTCGACGAAGGGGCTTGGATTGAGACCAGCGCTGGCCCGCTGAGGGACAAGCGGGGGGTCTTGCGGGGCGGAGTAGCGGCGTTTCGCGACATTACGCAGAGAAAAAAAGATGAACAGGAAATCCGCAAACTGAATGACGAACTCGAACGCAGGGTAATCGAGCGGACCGCGCAACTGGAAGCGGCCAATAAAGAGCTGGAGGCTTTCAGCTATTCGGTGTCGCACGATCTGCGCGCACCCTTGCGGCACATTGGCGGCTTTTCCAAGATGCTGGTGGAGGAATTCGGTTCCACTCTTGATCCGGCCGCGCAGCACTACCTGGACCGGATTCAGTCAGGAACCCAAAAGATGGGCCTGCTGGTCGACGAATTGTTAGGCCTGGCCCAGGTTGGACGGCACGCGATCAATCGCCAGCCGACGAACCTGAACTCGATGGTCGCGGAAGTCATCGCGATGCTGCAGCCTGAGATCGAAGGCCGGCAGGTGGAATGGCGGTTCGCCGATCTCCCGGTCGTGGAGTGCGATGCCGTCCTGGTGAAGCAGGTGTATCAGAATTTGCTGACCAATGCGCTCAAGTTTACCCGGTCCCGCAATCCTGCCGTAATTGAAATAAGCGGCCAGGAGAGCGATGGGCAAATTGTATTCACCGTCCGGGACAATGGCATCGGCTTCAATATGAAGTATGTGGACAAACTATTCGGAGTTTTCCAGCGCCTGCATCGCGCGGAGGAATTTGAAGGCACGGGCATTGGCCTGGCAACAGTGCAACGCATCGTGCAGAAACACGGAGGCCGGGTGTGGGTCGAGGCGGAAGTGGATAAGGGCGCAACATTCTATTTCACTCTCAGTGCGGCAAAGCTGGTTGAATCGTCGGGGAAAGCAATTGCGGCCGGAGGCCAATCATGAACTCAGAAGAAGTGGATATATTATTAGTCGAAGACAATCGAGACGACATGGATCTCGCCCTGCATGCTCTGCGGCGGGAGAAGCTGGCGAACAACATCTTCGTCGCACGCGACGGCGAGGAAGCCCTGGACTTTCTGTTCTGTCGGGGACCATTCGCGAATCGATCATTTGATCATCCGCCAAAACTGGTGCTGCTCGATCTGAAGCTTCCGAAAGTTGATGGCATGGAAGTGCTGAAACAAGTCAAGAGTGATCCGCGAACCAAAACCATCCCCGTGGTCATTATGACTTCGTCGAAAGAAGAGCGGGATTTGGTCGCCGGGTACAATCTGGGGGCAAACAGCTATATCCAGAAGCCGGTCGACTTCGACCAGTTTCGGGAGACGGTCAAAAGCGTTGGATTGTACTGGCTGGTCACTAATCAGCCGGTCCCGGTCAACGGGGCACACAAAACTGTCACCGCACGCTGACTGAGTGGTTTTGTTCCGCGGAAGGCGAAGGCTCCGAACCTCATAGCGGCTTTTCGGGGCCTGCCCGGACGAGGGCGTCCGGGCATACGCCTGACGCCCCGCGAGGGTGACCATTCGCATGGAACCTACGTAACCTCAGTTTCCTGATCCTTGCTCGATGCAGGTCAACGACCGCGTGATATAATGAAACCACGCTTAATACTTCGGTTGTATGGTGCGATTGCTCTGGTGCAGTATTTGATCTGAGAACTCCCGCCTCCAGCTTCCCCTCCGTACGTCTTCAGCGTAATCAAAACTAAGACTGGCAATGCAGGTTGTTGTGCCCGCCCGGAAATACGTGTGGGCGCACGATTAATGCGGCCAAAGAAAGCAAAATGCAGAATTTTTCAGAACTACCGATTTCCGCTTACGTCAAAGATCGTCTGACGTTTGCGGGCTTTTCCATACCCACGCCGGTTCAAGCGGCGGCCATCCCGCAGGCGCTTGCGGGCAAAGATGTACTCGCGACCGCACAGACCGGCACCGGCAAAACACTTGCCTTCCTGATTCCGATCATGGAGCACCTGCTCAAGCAAAATGGGCCAGGGATTTCAGCACTGGTATTGGTCCCGACACGCGAACTGGCGATGCAAGTCGCAGAGCAATTCGACGCCTTACGCGGCAAGCAACTCAAGCCCGCAGCTCTGGTCGTCGGAGGCTTGTCCGAAGGGCAGCAACTGCGCTCCATCCGCAACGGAGCCCGCTTAATCGTGGCTACTCCGGGCCGGCTCGAAGATTTCCTCGATCGCAGACTGGTGAATTTCCGCGATCTCCGCGTACTGGTGCTCGATGAGGCAGATCGCATGCTCGACATGGGATTTCTTCCCGCGATTCGAAGGATTGCGGCCGCCCTGCCCAAAGACCGTCAGACGATGTGTTTTTCGGCGACACTTGAAGCTTCCGTCGTTCACCTGGTGAACGATTACATGAGAAACCCGGTTCGCGTGGCCTTTGGGTCGACGCTGAAACCATCCGAAAACGTGCGCGTCCAGGCATTCGAAGTCGACGCCGATCGCAAGCAGGAAGTGCTGCATCGATTGTTGGCCAAAGAAACCGGTCGCTGTCTGGTGTTTGCAAGGACCAAGCGCGGAACCGAGCGCTTAGCCAAGAATCTGAATCGCGAAGGATTTGCGGCGGCTATGATTCACGGCGACCGCTCGCAATCGCAACGAACCGCCGCACTTACCGGGTTTCAGCAGGGACGCTATCGCATCCTGGTCGCGACCGACCTGGCTGCGCGCGGTATTCACGTGCAAGACATCGCGCATGTCATCAACTACGATTTGCCAGAAGTCGCGGAAAACTTTATCCATCGCGTCGGACGCACTGGCCGCGCCGGCGAACATGGCGTGGCTTCCACTCTGTTCGGCAGAGAACAGCGATCCGACCTGTTTCAACTGGAGCGCACGCTTGGAATTCGGATGGAAAGAATGAGTTCTACTGGGGACGGGAAAAAGCATCCGGTTCAAGCGCAAAGTACGATGCCCGCTGCTGCCTCGGATCGGGTTGAATCCGCTCCGAGGTCAAGAATGGTTCGGCTCCCGGGTGAAGTTCTGCAAGCGCAAATGCAGAACTAATCCGTCACCAAATTACGCGACGACTCCGCAACGCGCTTCCTTCAACTCTTTAGTGAGTTGCGCGACCGACACAATCCGAGCGAACCGGCGACGGAGCGCGTACTCGGTTCGTTCACGCACGGCTTCCACTCCCAGTTCCTCGCCCGGTTTATCCCAGTTAGGAATCGGAAAAGTCATGGTTGCTTCGGAAACGAAGTCCACTGCGTATCCCAGATCGGCTGCCACCCGGGCGGTGGTTTCGCAGCATTGCTCCGTCTGGATACCGGAAATCGTAACTCGCCGAACGCCTTTCTCGATTAAGTAGGGTTGCAGGGCGGTGCTGGTGAAACAGTTGCGAGTGTTCTTGATGAAGACGGGTTCGCCGTCGCGCGGCTCAATAAAATCCATCAGCTTGAAGCAGGGGCTGCCGGTGGCAAAGCCTTCGTCGCTGTCGGTGTGAAGAAAAAATATGACGGGCAGTTCGGCGGCGCGGTAAGCCGCGATCAGCGCACCTACGTTTTTTTCAAAAGCAGGATTGTTCCGGCGCGTCCAGAGCGGACCGACTTTGAAAGAATCCTGCGCGTCAATGACCAGCAGAGCGGATTGTTCGATAGGCACCTGATTGGAATCGAGCATGAAGTCTCCCCCGCCCTATCATGCCACACAATCCGCAGCCAGATGACGAGCAGTAGAGTTAACGCGAGGCGAGCAATTGCAGAGCGAGTTTGGCATTGCGATTTCTGTGAGCAGCCGCCTTGCGCAACCATTTCTCGGACTCGTGAAGGTCGGCCGAAACACCGTCGCCGTCGCGGTAGCGTAGTCCGAGATTGTACTCAGCAGCGGGATTTCCGGCTTCGGCCGCCATGGTTACCCAGCGTGCGGCTTGGGTGCAATTCTGCCGTACGTAGCGACCTACCTCGTAAGCCATTCCCAAAGTGAAGGCTGCGGAGTCGTCTCCGTATTTCGCCTGACGCCGCAGCCCATTGATTTCAAAACGGCTCAACTGCGCCACAACGGAGGATGTAGCCGCATCCGTGATCTGGTCGTGACTGGCGGCAAAGGGAGGAATCGGCGTGGGCTGCCTGGTCTCGGTGCTTTCGATCTTCTTCGTAGGCTGGGATTGTGGCCGAGCCGATTGGGCCGGCGCCGGCGGATTGATACTCACCGCCGCCTGGACAGTGGACGAACTTGCTGCTGACATCGCGCGCGCATCCTTGAACGGCTGATGCAGCCAAGTTTCGAGAAGCAGTAAAGTGGCGACCAGTACCAGGACCCAAACCGGGGTTGCAATGGCGACCGCACGAATCGACCGCAAGTTCAAATTAATACGGAAAGTGGTTGTACGAGTACAAGCGTCTTGCAGACGCTCGAGAGCGGCCTTGAGATTGAATGACGATCCACGCTCTTTCTTGTTTCGAAGCCGGTAAGCAGCCCGGTAGCGGATGACCGCATCTCGCAGGCGGTCAAAGGTGGTTCGAAGATTGACGTGTGCGGCAACAGTTGCGGAGCGTACCGCTGGCAGAGCTGTGTGACGGAGGGTCAACGCGCGCATGGTGACAGCACCGCGTAGGCGATTGACAGTGCTTTGGACATTGACGCGGGTTGCAGCGGTGACGGTCCGGAGTCGCGCAGCGGAATTAGCGCGCAACGTCGACACATGCCGGGCGAGAACGCCGAGTAGGCGATTGAGACTGATACCGAGAATGAATCTCGATGAGCCCTGGGCCGGCGTGCCGTTATCCGGCACCTTCTGCTGGATCGGAGACGGTTTGACGGGGGCGGCTGCAACGGCCGGCTGCAGCGTAGTCACCGGTTGCGCTGACACAGTCGATTTCTCCTCGACGGGCATTCGTTTGACCGGCTCGGGTTCGCCGACGACCGGCTCGTGCGGCGGCGATTCATGTGCGAGCTTGGGCGACAACGACACCAACCGCTTCACCGTGGCGTCCAACTCCAACATTCCAGTTTCGATTTTCTCCTGCGTCTTGGCCAGTTCGGTCACAGCTCCATCGTCCACAGACCAAGCGCCTGGCAAGGCAGGTTCGCTATCCATGACGAAGGGCGAGGTTCGGAAAGTTGGCTTGGTGATTTCGGGCTTAGCAACGTGTGGCTTAACGATCTGCAGCTTTTCTGAACTTGCGATCTCTACCTTTTTCTGTGCCAGGATGGGTTGAGCGACGGCCTTACCGTCGGCGACGGGAGGATGTAATTGATCATGAAGGCATTGCAGAACCCACGCTGCTGCCAACAATTTCTCAAAGGAAAGACGATCGAGGGTGAGTTGCTGGTTTGTACCAGAGCTCAATGCCGCGGCCATTAGCGGACGGACCTCGCAAAAGGGATTGGTACCCGAGCGCGGAACCTCAAACCCGCGACCCATCGGGAAATCATACACCCGTTTGTTCTTCCGCGAACATCGGAATCGGCCGCCAGCCGGGTTGGGAGGGCCTTTTCCGGCGCGGACTACGGCCCTTTCTGCCGTTTTTGTCGTCGATGCCGTCGCGGCTCGGAACAAAAATTCTACGACTGGAGAAGAAAGACTCTTTCACTGCGGTATTCTTTCAGGGTGCATTGCTTTTCACCGTCCCGGGATCACGCGTTGGTCCAGATTGTGGATTCCGCGCTGGCCGACGCCGCTCATAGGAGTGGAAAGTGGCTGGTCTGTCGACCCGGCTGCACGCAATGCTGCGTCGGCGTGTTCCCCATAAATCAGCTCGATGCCGCCCGGCTGCGAACCGGACTTGCGATTCTGCAACAGCGAGCGCCACATAAAGCGCGGCGCGTGCGCGAACGGGCTCGGGAAGCGGTTTCCCGGCTGTCGAAAGATTTCCCGGGCGATCCAACTAGCGGCTTGCTCGATGAGGGTGACGAGGCGGAGCAACGTTTTGCCGACTTCGCGAACGACGAGCCTTGCCCGGCGCTCGATCCTGCCACAGGACTTTGCGAACTTTATGAAGCTCGGCCGATGACTTGTCGCGTCTTTGGACCGCCGGTGCGTTCGGAAGATGGGCTCGGCGTTTGCGAGCTTTGTTTTCAGGGCGCAACCGACGAGGAAATTGCCGCGTGCGAAATGAATCCGGACCCGGATGATTTGGAATCCGCCCTAGTGTATGAGGTCGAAGAAGCGACCGGAGTTCGCGGCCAGACGATCGTTGCGTTCTGTTTAGCATCTTGATTCCTTCGATCGCGACTCTTCTCCATGCTCTGATGGCCTCTCAATTCGACGACTCGGACATCCAATGATCCAAAAATTTGATGACCCGAAAATTCAATGATTCAAAGATTCAATGACCCAGCACTTTGACGCTTTGATTCTTGGCGCCGGGGCCGCTGGCTTGATGTGCGCGTTGGAGGCTGGTAAGCGCGGACGGCGCGTGGCGGTGCTCGAGCGCGCGGAACGCGCAGGCAAGAAAATTCTGATTTCGGGCGGCGGCCGGTGCAATTTTACCAACATTCACTGCCGCCCGGAAAACTTCATCTCGGCGAATCCTCACTTCGCGAAATCAGCCCTCGCCCGCTATACGCCCTCGGATTTCATCGCACTCGTCGAAAAGCATCGCATCCCTTATCACGAGAAAACGCTCGGTCAACTTTTTTGCGATCGCTCAGCTCGCGACATCGTAGAGATGCTCGAAAGCGAATGCCGCGATGCCGGGGTTCGCCTTTTTGTGAATACCTCAATCCAAGAAGTATCGAGGACGACAGAGTTTGTCGTGCGCGCCAGAGAAACAGAATTTCACGCGCCCGTATTGGTTGTTGCAACCGGAGGATTGTCGATTCCAAAAATGGGTGCGACCGGACTTGGCTACGACCTGGCGCGGCAATTTGGACTGGCGATTCGCGAACCGCGGCCGGCTCTGGTGCCGTTTATATTCGATGAAGAGGACCGCCGATCGTACTGCGATCTGGCCGGAGTCTCGGCTGACGTGGCTGTCTCCTGCGGCAATCAGCGATTCCTGGAAAAGATGCTGATCACGCATCGAGGATTGAGTGGACCGGCCATTCTACAGATTTCATCCTACTGGACTACGGGCGACGCGATCACAATCGATCTGGCCCCCGGCGGCGATGTGACGGCGGCGCTTCGCGAACCGACGAGTGTGCGCAACATCGCAGCCATGAAATCGGCGTTGCACAACTTCTTACCGATCCGTTTCGCAAACCGATGGTTGGATCTGCATCCGCCGAACAAATGGACGAATTCCGCACTGGCTGAGCTGGAGCGGCTAGCACATGAGTGGACCCTGCGCCCGGCAGGAAGCGAGGGTTACGGTAAGGCTGAGGTCACCGCGGGCGGAGTCGACACCGACGAGTTGTCAGCAAAGACGATGGAGAGCCGGAAAGTCCCTGGCCTCTTTTTCATTGGAGAAGTCGTCGATGTGACCGGGCACCTCGGCGGATTCAATTTTCAATGGGCATGGGCGTCGGGAGCCTGCGCCGGAGGGGCGATCTGACCATACCCAGAGATCAATCGAGATCGTCTAAACTTTTTCGAGATCAATACGTCTGTTTTAAGCAGGAGAAAATCCATGAACCGCAGAGACTTTATCAAGCGTTCATGCATGGCAACTGCTGCTTCTGCCTGCTCATCCTTGTTTTCACTTCCCGCATTGGCGAATGCCACGCCCAAGCGCGTTTTGGTTCTCGGAGGCACGTCGTTCCTGGGCCCGGCACTTGTCGAGGCCGCGGTAGGAGACGGACACACGGTTACGCTTTTCAATCGTGGAATTACCAATCCAGAGTTGTTTCCGCATCTTGAAAAGCTCAGAGGGTTTCGAAGTAGTACGGCCGACGATCAGGATTTGTCTTCGTTAGCGCGCAGACATTTCGAGGTAATCGTGGACGTGTGGCCGAACGATCCTGCCTTAGTAGCTTCGGCAGCGGAATTCCTGAAGGAGCGCGCTCCTCATTACCTCTATGTTTCCTCGATCGCCGCGTACGACGGGAAAGAGTTCACCAAAGCCGGCATCAAGGAGGATGCTCCTTTGGAGCCGTGGGACGGAACCGGACCGAAGTACAATCGCGGTAAAGCGGAGAGCGAAAGGCGGCTGCACGCCATTCTCGGCGAGCGGCTCACCATCGTACGGCCAGGTCCGATCAAAGGCGATCGCGATACTACTCCTGATTTATTCGCGTGGTTGATCCGCGCACAAAACGGTGGCCGCCACATCGGCCCGGGTGACGGCAACGACCCCGTCGAACTCGTGGATGTGAAAGATATAGCCCGGTTCCTGATGCTTGCTATTGATCGCTCGATCTATGGCACCTTCAATTTGACGGGAAGGTCGATGCGTTTTCGCGAGTTCCTGAATGCCTGCAAGACAGTGACTCGATCCGACGCCGAATTCGTGTGGGTTCCGCAAAGCTTCTTGCATGAGCATCAGCTTGAAACAGACTACACATTGAATTTACACGGGGGAAATTTTCCTCTTTGGCGCCCAACCGACGCGCACCCCGGCGTCTACCAGATCAGCAGCGAAAAGGCCTTTGACGCAGGATGGCAAACCAGAAGTTTTGAAGAGACGGCCCTGGATTGCCTGACGTATTTCCGCTCCCAGGGCGACAGCTTGGATTGGACCGACTATCTTTCTGCAGACAAGGAGAAACAGGTTCTCGATGCCTGGGCGCATCGGTCTTCGTAATCCGACCGCGAGGAAGCACCTAGGCCAGAACCGCCTGATACTCCTCGTATGCGCCTTTAAAGTCGGTGATCTTGTGGTCGGCCTCGAAGTGCCAAATTCTGGTGGCAACTTCGTCAATCAAATCGTGATCATGCGTGACTAACAATACGGTTCCCTGATACCTCTGCAGCGCGATGTTGAGCGCGTTGATCGATTCCAGATCCAAGTGATTGGTCGGTTCGTCGAACACGAGAACATTCGGCTTCTGCAACATCAGCTTGCAGAAAAGCAGCCGCGCCGCTTCGCCTCCGGATAGAACATCCGTACGTTTCAAAGCATCTTCACGCGGGAACAGCATTTGACCAAGCAGGCCGCGAATCTCTTCATGCGCGGCCGAAGGCTCCCACTGATGGAGCCATTCGAATGCCGTCATGTCTCCCTGAATCAGAGTTCTGTGATCCTGCGCGAAATATCCGACCGCAGCTTCATGGCCCCAGATCACTTTTCCGCCAGTGAGGAACGGCCCATCGTAGCCGCTGGTCTTGCGCAGCTCGGCGTCGGGAATCGTGGGAGAATTCGCCAGCAGCGCGTTGATCAGAGTTGTTTTTCCAGCGCCGTTGCGACCCATCAACGCGATTTTCTCTCCCCGGGTCACGCTGGCGGTGAAGCTTCGGATGACTTCGGCATTGCCGTATGACTTTACAACCGCCTCTACTTCAAGAATGTGTTTTCCCGAAGGCCGCTTCTGCTCGAATTTCAAGAAGGGACGCTGAATGTTCGATTTCGCGAGTTCGGTTACCTGCAGCCGCTCGACTTCTTTGCGCCGCGACTGCACCTGGCTGGAGCGAGTGCCGGCAGAGAAACGCGCGATGAATTCGTTCAGCTGCGCAATCTTCTTTTCCCGCTGCGCGTTCTGCCCCTCGATCTGCGAGCGAATCTGCGTTTTCGCCACCACCATATCGTCATAGGTGCCGGTGTAGGTGATGATGGTTTGGTAATCGATGTCGGCAATGTGGGTACAAATGCTGTTGAGGAAATGGCGATCGTGCGAGATCACGATTAGTACGCCGTCGTAGTTATTCAGAAATCCTTGCAGCCAGTGAATCGAATCCAAGTCCAGATGGTTTGTAGGTTCATCGAGTAACAACGCCAGCGGATGTCCAAACAAAGCCTGCGCCAGTAGCACGCGAACTTTTTGTCCGCCTTGCAGTTCTCCCATTTTTCGTTCGTGCACGTCGTCGGGGATGTCGAGACCTTGCAGCAGAATCGCAGCGTCAGTTTCGGCGGTGTAGCCGTCTTCTTCGCCGATGATCCCTTCCAGTTCACCAAGCTTCATTCCGTCTTCATCGGTCAGCTCCGGTTTGGCGTGAATTTGGTCGCGCTCTTCCATCGCAGCCCACAGGCGCTTGTTGCCCATCATCACCGTATCGATGACGCGATAGGCGTCGAAGGCAAATTGGTCCTGGCTCAGCACGCCGAATTTCTTCGGACGCACGACAGTTCCCTTCTGAGGATCGAGCTCGCCAGTTAGAAGATGCATGAAGGTAGTTTTGCCCGCACCATTCGGCCCGGTCAGACCGTAGCGCTTACCCGGCGTGAACGCCGTCGAGACTTCTTCAAACAGAACTTTAGCGCCGTAGCGCATGGAAACATTGGTAACTGAAATCATGATTTCTCAAGGGAACTGCGGAAAATTTGCCCAAAGGCGAGGACGCAGCTACTGTCACTAGAATATCACGACCGTGGTCGCATCGATCATTACTAGCATCACAGTTTGGTCTCTGCCGCGTTGCTCGGCGCAGTCCGTGGTCGTTCTCTGTGACTGCCGCGATTTGAGACTTTGTGCTTGCCGAGTTTTCGTCAAAACCTTAAAACGCGGAGAGCGCTGAGAACGGTCGCAGAGTGCGCGGAGAAAGCCAATCTGACACAGAGTCCGTAATCGAAGGTCCCATGTTAGCCTTCTCTAGTTCTGGCATCATCGGTGAGGAATTTATGAACGGCCTTCGCTCTTCTCACATCGATCTTCAAGCAACCGCCAAGCAGGTCATGCTGGCGCACGGCTTCGAGCCAGATTTCCCTCCGCCGGTCGCGCAACAACTTGTTGAACTGAAAGCCCATCCGCCACAAGTCGCGCCGGGAGGAGATATTCGTGATCTGCGAAATTTATTTTGGTCTTCGATCGACAACGACACGTCGAAAGATCTCGATCAGATTGAAGTCGCCGAGCGCTTGCCTAACGGAAATATTAAGGTGCTGATTGGAATTGCAGACGTCGATGCCTTCGTGCCCAAAGATTCTCCAATCGATAAGCACGCGGCGAAAGAAACAACATCCGTCTACACCGGCATCCGAATTTTTCCTATGTTGCCAGAAGAGCTTTCGACCGGCGTAACTTCTCTTCTCGAAAACGCGGACAAGCTGAGTATTGTGATCGAGTTCACGGTGGACCCAGCAGGCTCGGTTGGGTCGAGCAACGTTTATCGGGCGATCGTTCGCAACAAGGCGCAGCTTGCCTACAACGGCGTTGGCGGATGGCTCGATGGTTCGGGCGCGGCTCCGGCGAAAGTGGCAGCGTCGACTGAGTTGCAAGCGCAACTCAAGTTACAGAACGAAGCTGCGCAAGCGCTGAAGAAACAGCGATATCAAAATGGCGCGCTCAATCTCGAGACCACCGAAGTAACCCCGATCATACTTAATCAACAGGTCGTGGACGTTACGAAGCAAGAGAAGAATCCCGCAACCGACCTGATTGAAGACTTCATGATCGCGGCCAACGGCGTAGTCGCGCGCATGCTGGAGAAAGTGTCATCGCTGCGCCGCATTGTGAAGACTCCAGAGCGCTGGGATCGGATTGTGCAACTCGCGGCCGAACACGGCGGGAATCTGCCTGCGGATCCCGATTCCAAAGCGCTCAATGATTTTCTGATTAAACGCAAGGCAGCTGATCCCGATCATTTTGCGGACGTATCGCTGGCGGTAATCAAACTGATCGGTCCGGGTCAATACGTTCTGGAACGGCCCGGAGGTCCGGAGCAAGGGCACTTCGGCCTCGCAGTGCAGGACTACACGCACTCCACCGCACCCAACCGCCGTTTTCCAGACGTGGTCACGCAGAGGCTGATCAAGGCCGTGCTTGCTCGCCAAGGTCCTCCTTACTCTGACGATGAACTGGCGGCCATTGCATCGAACTGCACGGAAAAAGAAGATGCCGCGCGGAAAGTTGAGCGCGAAATGACAAAGCGCCTTGCGGCCGTTGCCATGAGCAACCGGATCGGCCAGGTGTTCGACGCGCTCGTTACCGGCGCGACGCCGAAAGGAACGTTCGTTCGCGTGCTTGAGCCGCGCGTCGAGGGATTGCTTGCCCAGGGTCAATCGGGACTGGATGTGGGAGACAGGTTGCGAGTGAAGTTGATCCGTACCGATGTTCAACGGGGATATATCGATTTCGCTCGCGCCTAGCCGGCCACGGCAACAAAACGGAGACGTAGTTTGCTACGTCTCACGATGCTGACCAAAAGCGTGGCTCACCCTTTTTTCTGTTCGAGTTCAGCCCAGCGCGAATAGAGCTCATCCGCCGTTTTCTGCGCTTCGTCCATTTCGGCATGCGCGCGGAGAAGCTGAGGCCCGTCGCTTGCGATCGCTGGATCCTCTAGCTGCTCGCGTTTCGCCTGCAGCACCTGTTCAGCCTCTTCGACCCGCTGCTCGATGGTCGCGTACTCCCGAGCCTCGAGGTAAGACAGTTTCTTCTTCGTTGGCAGTTCGCTATCCGCTGAAGCTCGACGAGGCTGTTCGCCACTCGAACGAGCCGATCTCGACGGTTGCTTCCGCTCGGCCTGCCACGCCTCCCATTGCGAGTAATCCGCGAAACTTTCCGCGCCACCCTGCCCATCGAGGCCGAGCACGATAGTTGAAACGCGATCGAGCATATACCGATCGTGCGTAACCAGCACCAACGCCCCTCGATATTCGAGCAAGCTTTCTTCGAGGATTTCGAGGGTCGGAATATCGAGATCGTTTGTCGGTTCGTCGAGCAGGAGCACATCGGCGGGCTGAAGCATGAGTTGCGCAATCAGCACGCGTGCCCGTTCGCCACCGGACAACCGCCCAATCGGCTGATTAAGTTGCTCGCCGGTGAAGAGAAATCTTGCCGCCCAGGATGCGACGTGAATCACACGGTCCTGATAGATCACCGAATCGCTGTCCGGCGCCAGCGCGCGGCGCAGAGTTACATCCGGATCAAGTTGGCGAGTTTGATCGAAGTAGACAATTCTCAACCAATCAGCACGCTGAATTTCTCCGGCAGACGGTGCCAGTTCTCCTCGCAAGAGCCGCAAAAGCGTTGTCTTGCCGCTGCCATTTGGTCCGACCAACCCCACTCGCATTCCGGCGGTGACGACGAAGTTAAGGCCGTCGAAAAGCGTGCGATCGCTAATCTCGTATCCGACATTTTCCAATTCGATCAGGCGTTTGGTCTTTCGCTCAGTCGCGGAGAAATCGATGTCCGCCGTCGCGGTGCGGGTTCTTTGATTCAGGTCGGCCAGTTCGCCCATTAATTCCCCAGCCTTGTCGATTCGGGCTTTCGATTTGCGGGTGCGGGCTTTCGCCCCGCGGCGCAGCCAGGCGATTTCGTTGTGGACAAGATTTTCCAGCGCTTCCTGGCGCTTCGATTGCGAGTGCAGGAACTCTTCTTTCTTTTCGAGAAACCTGCTGTAACTGCCGTTCACGCGCAGCAGTCCATCCGGATAAGTGCGATTGAGTTCAGCCATCTCGGTGGCAACATTTTCCAGGAAGTAACGATCATGGCTTACGACCACGCAGGCAAATGCCGCGTCCTGCAGAAGAGCTTCGAGCCATTCGATTCCGGCCAAATCCAAATGGTTGGTAGGTTCGTCCAATAGCAGGATGTCTGGCGCCTGCACCAGCGCCTCGACGATTGCCAAACGCTTTTGCCAACCGCCTGACAATGCGGTCGCTGGGGTATCGAGTTCGTCGAAGCCCGCGCGGCCAAGCGTTTCGGCAAAGCGAGTGCCACGTTCTCCGGCGGGCACGGCGGCACGCTCCAGCGCCTTCTCGACAACCGACCGAACCGTTTCTCCAGAAGCGAACTTCGAGTCTTGTAGGACGCAGGCGAGCCGAACCCGCTTGCGAACTGCGATTTCACCGCTGTCCGGCTCTTCATCGCCGGCTAGAATTCGAAGCAGCGTGGATTTCCCCGAACCGTTCGGACCGATCAGTCCAATCCGGTCACCTTCGGAAACCGTGAACGAGACATTTTGAAAAAGCACGGTCGATCCGAACGACTTCGAGATTCCTTGTGCATTGATGATCGGCGCCAACGGCTTGTGCCCTGCTTCCTTTGAGTTGCGCGAAGGACCTGGTGGACCTGGCTGGATTCAGTGATGAATTCCAAATTCGTTAATTAATTCCTTGCCATTCGCCGGTTCCGATGGCACAATCTTCTGCAGTCGCGGCCCCCCCAGCGTAGCTACTTCGTGAGAAATTCACTTCCGTCATTTTACAGGTGATAGCAATGCACCTCTTACGATTCTTCTTTACGGCATGGCTCGCGCTTGGATCCGTGACTGTGTTGGCCCTGTTCTGGCTGTGTAGACGCACTGCTGGTGCGGTGGACGAACCAGCTAAATTCAGGTCGTTCTCATCCAACTATGCGAAGATGCAAGCGCCGCAATGACGGGGCTGTTGCCTTTGCTTTCTGATTTTTCCCGGTAATTGTCAGATATCTTGATTGGTGGACCTGGTCGGGTTCGAACCGACGACCTCTTCCATGCCATGGAAGCGCGCTCCCAACTGCGCCACAGGCCCACTGAGAGTAATCATGATCCGGCGCAGAAATCCGGATCGGACTGTTCAATTCTCGCTTACTGCGTAAGCTTAGTCAAACGCCGCCGGTAAAACCAAACTCATAATTCTCCTTTGCGTTCTGCCAGTTTTACGAAAACTGCGAAAATGGGTATGCTGTGGGCGAGAACCTCATGAAACTTTGTTCTACTTGCGTTTGGTTGTGCTGGGCATTGCCATTTCTCGTTTCTACGGCGGCTGGCCAGGCAGCGCCTTCCGCGGCTGCGCCGGCAGCCGCGACGACGCCAGTTCCCTATGCCTCGGTCAGTGAACTGAATCTCATGCTTCAGCAGTTGGAGCAGGTCGCACAACAGATGCAAGTCAATCTGGCCAAGCTGCGAATTGAAAAATGGAAAACCGATTCCAACACCAAACACGGGACGCAGTCGGACGTCGACTCCATCCAGCGCAACCTGCAAATGGCGCTTCCGGAAATCATTGGACAGGTGCGCGCGTCGCCCGAAAATGCGGCGGCCACGTTCAAGCTCTATCGCAATCTCGATGCGCTCTACGACGTGTTCGGACCGGTGGTCGAGTCGGCGGGAGCTTTTGGATCGAAGGACGAATTCCAATCGATACAAAACGATCTCAACGATCTCGAGCGATCGCGGCGCGCCCTGGCTGAGCGCATGGAGACTCTGGCGACCGCTAAAGAAGGCGAACTGACACGCCTGCGCGCGCAAGTTCACGATCTGCAGGCTGCGGCTGCGCCGCCACCATCCCCTGCGAAGAAAGTAGTCGTCGACGATACCGAACCACCCAAGAAGCCGCCGCTAAAGAAAAAGCCGGTACCGAAACCTCCCAAGCCGACGACCCCGGCGACGCAACCAAGCACGACTAGCCCCCAGCAGCCGGCTCAGCAAACCCAGCCCCAACAGTAATGCTGGTGCGTTTGGGGCTTGTGTCTGGTTCTCAGTCGCGCGGTTCCTCATGCACATATTCTCGTGAAGCGGTCGGTCCGAGGCTCGGCTTCCCAATTCAGGGATAAACCGATCGCAGGCATTCGGGTTTTTGTTGACCTAATATACGCATAGACGTATTCATGTATAATAGCGCGCTGGAACGGTCCCTGATCTGGATGGGCTCAAGCCGAAGGGACCTGCGTGCGTTCCCCCGGGGCGTCCGCCGCGATATCGGCCAATCGCTGTACGTCGCGCAGCAAGGGGAAACCGATCCTTCGGCAAAGCCGCTAAAAGGGTTTGGCGGAGGTTCTGTGATGGAAATTGTCGCCGAGGACCGTGGCGGCACATGGCGAGCCGTCTATACCGTCCGATTTGCGGAGGCCATTTATGTTTTGCACACCTTTCAAAAGAAATCGAAGAAAGGAATTACGACACCAACCCGAGACATAAACCTCATCCGCCAGCGCCTGGCCGAGGCTGAAGGGATGCACCGAGAGAGTCAGAACTAAAGAGAGTCAGAACTAAAATGACTAGGAGAACGAACAAAACGTCTGTTTTACGAAAACCGCGGGTAGAAAAAAGCAGTGGGAATGTTTTCGCCGACCTCGGCCTGCCTCATCCGGAACAGGAACTATTGAAGGCCAAGCTCACTTTGCAGATCTACCGGCTAATCAAACGACGCGGACTAAAGCAAGCCGAAGCGGGAAAGATTCTCGGCATCCAGCAACCGCACGTCTCGGCGCTGATGCGCAACCGCGCAGGCGCCTTTTCTGTTGAACGCCTCATGGACTTCCTCACCGCCCTTGGCCAAGACGTGGAAATCATCGTAAAGCCGACGCGCAAGTCCCACGGCGAAGTGTCCGTGGTGGTGTGAAAGGTCATGAGAAATAATTTTCCTTGGAATGCCGCATGGCCTCAGAGTGGCCCAGGTTACCGTCCAAACAAACGGACGCGAACCTAGGGCACCAGACGCTAAAACTCTTTTTCACTTCTTGGAAGTTATCGCAGTGCTGAAGTATTGCGCGCCAAAGTTGATCCCCTAGCGGGGCCTCGGTCGGCTTGTGGCTTTGTGGCATGGCTCAAGCCATGCCCTTCCACAAGAATGCCATCTCCAAGGCACGTCGTTCCGGCAGCATTCCCTCCCCGATAGACAGGCCAAGTATTGCCCTCCGCAAGCCTGCCATCGCCGGGCTTTGTCGGCGACCGGTCCTGCCGACAGTGTTTGCGATAATTGTCGAGCTGCGCTCGACTGCTTGGGG
>JBEKGG010000029.1:0-25087 GCA_050012915.1 Terriglobales bacterium
CGAACTGGTAGCCAACCGGACATCCACCATGATGCAGTTCGATCCAGCCACGCGAACGACTACACCGAAAGTTGCAGCGGTTCAGGTCGACGCTTCGAAATCGGTCATCTCGCCTGATGGCAAATGGGCGGCGTTTACTTCAGCCCGGAACGGACCAGATCAAATTTGGCTGCGTAATCTGGCTGATGGTCAGGAGACGCGCTTGACTGGCGGGAATTGCAACAGCTCATCCCCGACGTGGGCACTGGATTCGAGTTCTATCCTGTTTGCCAGCGATTGCGGGCGCGCGTTCGGATTGCCGGCACTCTATCGTGCCCCCGTGCCCTGAGGATCATTGAAAAACGAGATCAATCACGGCCCGAAGAAGACTTCACCGTCGAAAGCTACGGGTTGAAAAACAAGCCACCGCGTGCAAACATTTTGTTAGCTAAACATCTCGACCTGCTGCCCGAAAAATTCGCGCGGACCGCGTTGCCTTGGATCGCTCAGCTTGTTGTTCGCGAGACGCCGACGAGCTTCCAGTCGTCTCCCTCGTGGCGGAAGTACACAGTGACTGATCTCTTGTCTGCATGCTCAAGAACGATCCGGCAACCAATATATGAGCCTGCGGCGAGAGATTTGAAGGCGCTTGGCAGCACAGAATTTTCCGAGGCAGACACGCCTTCTGGTTTTTGCGTTTCATTGTGCCACACAAACCAGCTCGTCTGATAGCGGTTTGCCGGCGAAAAGCCATAGTGGACTGCCAGATCGTCGAATGTCAGATGATCATCGACAATTCGAAATCCTTCTAGCGGAAGCACCTGGCGAAACCAGGCCCGGCCAATCGCATCGCGCCTCGATTCGAGCACCCGGGTAATGTAGTCCACAACCCGCGGATCCTGGAATTGTCCCTCTTCGACGATGGCGCGGATTTGTTCGTGGCGGAACGCCATCACACGCTTCGCTCCCCAATAGCCATCGAGCGCTGTCATTGCCGAAAAGGCTGGATTAGGATAATTCGCCTTCCATGTCAGCGGGTCGAAAGCGTCGGCGGTGAAATTACCGACTGCCTTCATTTCGTGTGGATAATGAACCGTCTCCCAATCGTCGGGGTGCAAACCGAGAGTGTACATTCGGCTCCACTTCACAGGAAGTATTATGTATTCCTGCCCGTGTCGTGGATCTTTTTCAATGTCGCTGTCGCTTCCAAAGGAGTCACCAAAGTCCAGCAGATGATGCACGAATCTTGCGTTCTCACCTTCGCCCTCCACCGTGTCCAGGCTGTTCTCACCTTTGGCATCGGTATGGTTCAGCCACGCAAACAGGACTGCGAGCCCCCTCAGGTCGCGCCGCTGTTGGTGCGGCACGAGATCGTTAGGATCGTCAGAGCGAACGCCTGTGTAGCGGAACGGTCCCATAATCTTGGGGGGAAGAGACAGACTCGCCATGAGCCGTATACGGCCGTCTGGTTCCCGTGGGATCGTATCGAAAATCTGTCTGAGCTTGCTTGCTGTCAGGCGACGGTCTTTACCGTACGTCGATTTCATCGTCGCTTTTTCAGACAGGCGAAATTCCTCTTGGCGACCCACCAGAATGTAATTCTCCGGCACGTTGTATCCCGCGGCGTAAAGGAAAAGGGCGCCCATCACATCCGCCGACGTGGCCATTTCAGGGTTCGACGGTGGATCGGCCTTCACGAAATAAAGCAGTCCACGCGCGTCGCGAAGACGGAAACCGGTGCTGACACCTTCGGTTTTTGCCGCAACCACCGTGTATGGCGGCTGAGGCCCTCCATGCACCCTCCCGCCTTTTCTTGCCGCCTCGCTGCTGAGACTGCTGATGTCGCGGTTGGTGAACCAACTTGAATCCGGCACCTCGCCCAAAGTGTTCACGCCGAGTGAGTCGGTCGCCGCCGGACTTTTGTAGTGAAACGAATTATGCGCGAAGTCATAAAGAGCATTGATATCTTGCACGCTGGTCTGGCGCACTGCCGCCACTTCCGGAGTGCGCGCTAGAGGATCGTCCGACAGAAATTGTTGTGCCGAACATGCTGTCACGCCCGCAAAGGCAAATCCTAGAAGTTGCGGGAGAGCTTGCCGAAGACATCGTTGAATACGAACCATACCCTCACCCCTTCCGCTGAAAAGCCAACGTCAAACCGCATGACGCTTACCTGTTTGTTCTTGACGCGAAAGCCGAAGCCGCCATCTCCATGAAGATCGCGAAACCCGATCAGACCCGGCCTTACATAAACGTTTCCCCCATCGCCGAAGATCGCCATCTCCAGCGTCTGCGTGATCGACCAGCGGTATTCCAGGGTCGCAACCGAGTTGCCGTCTGCATAAAAGCGATAACGGTCGTATCCCCGTAGATCGTCTGGCCCGCCCAGCGTCGGTTGCAGATAGAACGGCACCACCTGATTGTTTTCGGCGAACGCGGTTTCGTTGCGCGCGCGAAACACCAGTGTTCGCATACCGTTGGTGAAGGGCAGGTAGTACGTCGCTTGCGTTTCCAGAAGATGAAAGTTCGCCTGATTACCGCTTCGATCGAAGAACTGCGAATCGTCGGCTTCGAGCTGCAGACCTTCTGGATTGCTGAATCCCGGCCGGGTGAGATCCAGTTGGATCGTGGTGGTGCCGGTGATGAAGTTTGATTGCTGGGTGAGACCAGGCGTGTCGGCCTCGGTGAACAGCTGTTCCGTAGGCGGAGTATCAGTTCGATTTCCCGGACCAACGTGCACTAATAATCCGCCCAGTATGTAGCCCACTGTCAGTTTCTTGTCGAAAAAGTGGCCCAGCATGGCAAAGTGCGTGGTCGTAAACTCTCGATCGAAATCGGTCTTGTTGCTCTTGAGGGAATTTGGTCCCTCGCCGAAGTACCAAACCGAGCCGGCATTTTGGTATCCCCCGTCGGTACTTAGTTCCAGATGACCGTTGAGCAGATCATGGAAATTGAATGAGCTTGCTCCCCCGTACCATTTGCGAGTGGATCCGACGACGTACGTGTTCCACGTTAAATGATCCGCTAACAGATCCTGCCGGGTATATTGCGGCCCGAGCGAGAATCCGCCTCCTGTGGGTATTCCGCCAAATTTCAGGCTGGGCCCGTTCGCGTTAAATGTGCGATCGATAATACTTTTTTGGATGTGGTCAAACTTCCGCTCACCCCGCGGCGGTTCCTGCGGAGCTAAATGCTTCGCTTTTTCTTGTTCCGCATCGGCCACAGCCTGAGCCCGCGGGCCGTTGCCACTGGTAGTTCCCGTGTCTTGCGCGCCTGCGCGGGCGGAAAGCGCAACGCTGCTTGCAATGAGAAGCACGGCAAATTGTCCGGCAAGTCGTATTCTCATGAACATCTCTCCCGGCGGATCAAACGATTCCGGCGCTTTCGTGCGCCATGCGTGAGTATTTCGTCGTTGCAGCTACAGCCAAGTCCTGCCCCGTTCTCAGTCTGATTAAATGAATACTGTGTTCGAGGCTGCGACACATCCACCAAAACGCGAACGAGCACAACGCCAAAAGCAACAGGCCAGGTTTCACTGGCAACGCTGGATTCACTAGCAAGAGAAGGGCCAGAATGCCGGCGGCGCAGAGATCTCCCAGCCGTTCTCCTATGACATCGATTAAAGGCCGCACAGTCGCCCGCTCTTCATCGGCAAAGGAGGCGTACGTCATCTCCGAACCGAGGCGGAAAATAGAATTCCGCAGCGAATACTCCCCGCTGCGCAGACAAGTCAACTGCCAGAATCCTGGCGCGAATGCGAAAAAACAACTGGCGATGCCGACAATAGCGGGATGCAAATGAATAAAGGTCGAGACCAATCTCTTTTGCACAATATGCCCAACCGCGACCTGCGAAAAGAAAGCACAAATGTTGAGTGCGCTTTGAAACAGACCGAGAAAATGCAATCGATCGGCCTGGTTGACGTAATGCTCGGCGACTCGTATACGGAACATCAAGTCCAGCAGCGTAGACGTCATGGCTGCCACCACCACGAGAAACGCGAATTTTCGCAATAATTTGTTGGGTAGATAAGCTCGATTCTGGAGATGTTTAAAGGAAAAGCCATCCCGGGATACGCAATCGTCGCTGCTATGGAACAAGAGAGCAATCACCAGAATCAAATTCATCGCGGCAAGAATCAGATTCGCACTTCGAAAGCTGGTAGCTGTCCGCAAATGGGTTAAGCCGACGCCGGCCAAGATGCTTGTGGCGGTGCCGAATAGCATCACCGCCGGAATCAATCGGCTTCGGTCGGCGCGACAGCTACTCGCCCAATCACCGATCAGTATCCAAATCATGGAGAGGCCAACCAGTGTCGACGCCGAGACGTAGATAAAAAACAGGCTGTACAACCACGGAAGCCGGTTGGAGACAAGCGAAAACGAGAGTTCGATGACCACGTTGATGGCGAATGCTGCGCAAGCGATTCGCTTCCGCTGCCTCGACCGGAAAAGGTTTGAGACCAGGAGACTGATGACGATCGACGCAACGGTGCTCCACATCGTTAGAGAGGGGAGCGATCGAATCGCAAGATGGCTGCCTAAAAGCGAGTCTCGAAACGCTCGGCCGAAGATGAAGTGCGTCATCAACGCGGCGTAGGCCAGAAGGAGCAATGGCAGACCCCGGAGTGTCCCTGTTCCCGCGAATTGTTTAATAATCCTCATTTCCTAAGTCTCTGGCCCGATTCTGCTACCGCCATCTGCCTGTCAACCTCCGCTAGCACTCCTGCGATTTTTGGCAGTGCTGGCGATACAGAGCACCAGCAACCAGGAGCCAAAGCACAGTAAATCCGAGCGTGATCGTCGCAAACCAACTGATAGTCGCGTGCAGCCGAGTTCCTATGAAAATGATCCCGGCTTGCGATACATCACCCAGCCTGACGCAAAAAGTCTCGATTGCCGCCTTAGCTTTGTATTTCGCTTCGCGCGAGGTCGGTAGTAGCAAAGCATTGCGAACCGTGTTCTGCAGCGAATAGTTCGTCCCGTTTTCCGCGATCTTAAGGTCGCGAACAACACTCAGGATCGGATGGATAAGGATTGCGCCAAACGTCGCAAATGAAAAAACCGGCAGAATAAACAGAGAACCGCGTACGCCGATGTACTTGAAGATTCGCGATACGAGAAATGCCTGGATGACAAACGACACAAGATTGGTCCACGCATAGTAATTCGCGTAGTACGCTCCGATATAGGCGCCCCGGGCCGCCAGAAGTTGCTTGCTTGATCCCACGATCTCGTTGGCGTGGTTCACAACCAGCTTGCCGACAATGAAGTCGCCGGAAAGGCTGACGATGTTGAGCAGAATAGTCAGCACCGCAATGAGCCTGAGATACGGATCAGAAATCAGTAGCTGAAACCCTCCCTCTTTGCCAAGCGTTTCAACATTTTTTTTCTGCTCCCGCTCTCCTTCGCGCTCCGAGATCACATGGCTTGCCCAACGGGACAGCCCAGCGCAGACGCAAAGCGCCGCTGCGCCGATCAGCATCACTTTGTAAGGACCTAACGGCCCAATGAGCTTGCCCGCAATCCAAGCTCCGCCGACTGCTCCCACCGACGCGCCGACACCGAGCATTGGAAATAGCCTTTTGCCTTGCGCCTCGGTGTACAGGTCGGTTGCTAAGGCCCAGAGTTGCGCGACGGTGAATACGTTGAATATTCCAACCCATATGAAATACGGCACAGCTTCACGAATGCCCCGGCTTCCCAGGTAGGCGAATAGCAGAAGATTGGACGCGAAAAAGATTGATGTCCATCGAAGGAGTTGATTGCGATTCATTCGGGTGGCAATCCAGCCGTAAACCGGGACCACCCCAAACAGCAAAATCGCCTGGGCGGCAGACGAGTACGCCTTTACCTCGGCCCCGCCTTCGGCAAGGATCAAGGACTCCCGTACCGTCTTGAGCAGATAGTAGCCGCCAAGGAGCACAGCGAGATCCGTAGTCAGCAACACCGCGCCAAGTCCCTCGCCGGCACGGACGTCGGTGATGACGGAAAGAAGGCGCTCAAGCGGGGTCTTACGACCCGGTTCAAACTGAGGGCTGGAACTGGCTGCCAAGTCTGGTTGTGCTAAACCCAGATTACCTTCCATGGTTTTGGCTGAACTTCTTTATGTCTGTACGATGGCTTCGCAGTCGTTCATCGCCACTGACATGTGACGGGCTGCTGCAAGACTGATGCCAGAAACACAGCTTGTAATAAATACTTGAAACCAAGTGCAAAAAACAATTACGCAGTGTCAATTGACCGTCATGACTTTGACAGTGTCCGGCTTTTGCGTAGCGCGAACGGCGAGTTCCCGCGCGCCTCGGTCTCGCAATTTTAAATCGGCGGAATTAGTTCGTGCTGACACAAAACCCGCTAACCGAATCGTTACACTACGTGGGATGCAGCGAGGAGTTTCCGGTTGCAACTTTTCGATTTTCTCTTGGCTTCCTCCCGAGTAGCTCCCAAGTACGACCGCAGATGCAACCGTTCGAGCGTTTAACAGTGAGCTTTCGTGACGCCTGTTCGCAGAATGACACTCTAGAGTTGAAGCCTCGGTAGGTGCTAACCTGATCTAGTTAGGAGATTCGCAATGGCTCTACTGAAGACTTCCAATCCGGCATTGTCTGGCGATGCGTTTCGCGTGGACGGTGCCGCGCTCGGCGACAGCATGACCGTTTCCGGTACGGTTAACAAGACTGGCATTCTGTTGATCTGCGTCGTCGCAACTGCAGCCTGGAGCTGGAATCTGTTCACCCGTTCTCCTGAGGCTGCGTTGCCGCTTCTCGCCGTCGGCGGCATCGGGGGGTTCATCGCCGCATTGGTAACCATATTCAAGAAAGCCTGGTCTCCCGTGACCGCGCCGATTTACGCGCTATTGGAAGGCTTGGTACTGGGGAGCGCTTCCGCGATGCTGGAGGCGCGTTTTCCCGGCATCGCAATGCAGGCGGTTGGCCTGACGTTCGGCACACTGGTGGCTTTATTGCTTGCCTACCGCTCCGGAATCATCCGGGCCACGGAACAATTCAAAATGGGGATTGTGGCAGCGACGGGCGGAATTTTCGTCTTCTATCTGGTCCAGGTTGTGCTTGGATTTTTCGGAGTTCACTTCACAGCCATCAACGGCTCGGGCGCGATTGGGATTGGTTTCAGTGTGATCGTGGTAATTGTCGCTGCACTTAATTTAGTGCTTGATTTCGATCTCATCGAAAGTGGAGCCCGTGCCGGAGCCCCAAAGTATATGGAATGGTACGGCGGCTTCGCTTTGATGGTCACCCTGATTTGGTTGTACTTCGAAATCCTGCGACTGCTGTCCAAGATACGCAGCCGAGACTAGCGTCGAAGTTGCGGCGTCGAACTGAGCACGAGAAAACACGAGCAACGGTAAGGCTCACGCATACAACTACAATCGCGTGCTCTCCGACTTGTATCTGGTCGACAGACTGAAACAGCCCTGCTCTTGCCGCTCATAGTGCTACGTCGAATTACATGCGTGATGAGATTTATGAACTGGCGCACCTGACCCAAGGGGCTACGACCACAGATAACTACAGCTACGACGGTGCGGGCAATAGACTGAGTTTTGCTCGCGATGCATCCGCACAGCCACATTCCGTCGAACTGGCGACTCAATTCTTCGGTACCGAATATTTGGGCCCTGCTCCTTATTCTAGCTGTCTGTGTTGGAGCACTCGGCTGCGGCACGAGTTCGTCAAGTTCATCCTCTGGAAAGGGATCGCCGGCGATCACTTCCTTTACAGCGAATCCGACAAGCGTGAACTCCGGTGCAAGCAGCACGTTGAGTTGGGCGGCAACAGGGGCGACCTCCATTGCCATCACGCCGGGGACATTCACGTCCACATCGGCCAGCGGTTCCACGAGCGTGAGCCCAACCGCGACGACCACCTACACGCTAACGGCGACCAACGCCGCTGGCTCGGCCACCTCTACGGCCACCGTTACTGTAAACACATCGGGCAAGCCAACGATCAGTTCATTCACGGCTAGCCCCACAAGTGTTACCTCAGGCGCAACCAGCACGCTGAGTTGGGCGACGACTGGGGCGAGCAGTATCGCAATTACGCCGGGAACATTCACATCCACATCCGCAAGTGGTTCGACGAATGTGAGTCCAATGGCGACGACCACTTACACCCTGACTGCAACCAACGAATCGGGCTCTGCCACATCCACCGCAAAAGTCACGGTAGGAGCGTCTGGTGGTCCATTATCGATAACGACCACATCGTGTCCGGGCGGTACCCAAGGCGCGGCGTATGCAGGCTGCACAATCGCCGCGAGCGGCGGCGTTCCGCCTTATACCTATTCGATAAGCACGAATGCAAACTTTCCTCCATTGCCAGAGGGAATGTCTCTCAATGCAAGCACGGGAAGCGTCAGTAGCTCACTCATTGGTGGGCAAGGCACGTACGCGCCCGTATTCGTAGTCACCGACTCGACCAATGCTCAGGCGACTCAGAACATCAGCTTCGCCATCAACGGTAATAACGCATTCCTTGCAAACATTTTTCCCTCAACTTCGATTTTTCACCATCGAGTGGACGCCGCCACCACCAACCTGCCCGTCGATACTTCTCCGGCAGCGCCGATGTATAGCGGCTATTTGCCAGCGACGGTGAAGCCATTCTTCGGAAACAATTCGAATGCTCCCTTTCCGAATGGAATACCTGCCATCGAAGTTCCTTACAACCAGGCCGACGTTGCGGTTTCAACCACCTTATATCAGTCTTACTTTACGTCTGGTCCAATTCCAGCGAATGCTCCGGTGGAAGGCACCAGCAACTCGCAGGGAGATCGACACGTTCTGGTTTACCTCGAAGCTGGCGGCGGAAAAAATCCCGCGCTCTACGAAATGTGGCAAGGAATTTACGAAGGCGGTCCGTGGACCGATTCTTCAAACGCGCTCTGGCCTAACGTGGCTTCGAATAACCTGACTCCGCAAGGCAACGGAACATCCGATGCCGCGGGACTTCCGGTTGCGCCACTACTCGCCAACGCGGACGAGGTAATCGGCACCGGCACACCAAGTTCTCCGAACGGCACCATTCAGCATCCCATCCGATTCACACTCAATCATATGTTGAACTACTGGGTCTGGCCTGCCACGCAAACCGCGGGCGTGGGCAGTTGTGACGCTCAGGGAGGCGGCACGATTCCCACGGAATCTGAAATTTCTCAATCGACTCCTCCTGCAAGCTGCACCATGTCGGGTGCCGCCGGCGAAATCTATCGACTGAAGGCTTCGGTCGCGACGCCGTCTTGCGCGTCGACGAGCCCACAAGCGGCCATCATCATTACCGCATTCCGAAACTATGGAATTATTCTGGCCGACAACGGAGACAGCGGAGGATTGATCGGCACACCCGACGCACGCTGGAACGATAACGATCTTTCCTGCCTTACAAGCCTCACCCTGGGAGACTTCGAGCCAGTGAACGTCTCCAGCCTCATGGTCAGCAATGAGAGCGGCGCTACCAGCCACTAGCAAAAACCACGGATCTATTCCTCATCTACTTGTTGGCGGTGACGCTGCTTTGCCTCAGCCAGGAAGCAAGCTGGGGTTCTTGCTGCGTTTTCAGATCCACACAGTAATTTATTTGTTCGAACGACTGCTTCAGTGATCGTTCTGCTGCCGGGGCGGGATGGCTGGTGAAAAAAGCCTGCACTTCATCGCGCATCTCTGAGTCACAGAAGCTGCCCGTGGCTTGGACAATCGACCAACCGGCAAAAGCTCCGCCCAACTTTTCCACGTTCGCCCAATGCTCTTGAACGAAACTCCACGCTTGCTTCTGCGTGGCGCGATTCCGCATCACGTCGGTGATGAGATACGGAGCATCCTGCGAACGCATCTGCGGCGAAATCGCGAACTCAAGAGTTCGCTGAGCCAACTTGGGATCGTTGAAACGCCTGAGTGCGGAAAGGTCGGTGAAGTAAGTTTCCGGCGTCTTGGCAGCGATAAGGTCTGCCATGATTTTGTCGTACAAAGCTTGATCGCCGTTGCGCGCGGCAACTTGCAATGCAGCGGCCGCAGTTTCGTGATCGACAGAAGAAGGGTCGGCGAGATACTGGTTGGCCAGCTTGATCGCCTCCGCCTCCGCTTGCGCGTCACGGGCAACGTAGCCCAAGGCCATCAGCAGTCTCGATCGCAACGCGGCCCGGTCTTCACTTTCGCCAGGCTTGGCTTCCCATCCCACGTCGCGGGCCACCGGATCGAGGAGCTGACGCACCCAGAGCTCAAAAGCTTCGCGATCGGCGTCGCTCACCAGATAATCGCTAATGTAGATAAGCTGGTCGAGAATTTCGCCGAGAACGGCGCTGCTGCGGTCTGCCTGAAGACCTTGCGCCAGCACCAGGAAATCTCCGATGGGTTCGCGGTTGACCCGGACCGAGGCCCAAACATCGCTCAACAACATCATGCGTTCGGCCGGAGTCAATGCGGTCTCGGCAACTTTGGCGATGGACTGTACGGCTTCCGAGCTGTAAGCGGAGCGATAAAAACCTTTTGCATTTGCGTTTGCGTAGATCCACGGCGAACATCCCTGCAGAGTGATGCTGTCCTGTTTCTTCGTCACCAGTTCACACTTTTCTGCGCTCGATGTCCCAGATGCGCCGGCTTTCATGCATAGAGGAATCTGCCACACCTCCGAACTGCCAGCGTCCAGCTTCGCTCGGTCGTAGAAATAGCGCTGCTCTTCGAGCGCAACGGTCTCGGAAGCGCCCGAGCATTGCGCCTTTACCGTTACCAGCGGCATACCGGCTTGCTCGGTCCACGTGGGCATGATCTTATCGATGGGCTTCTTTGAAACCTGGGTCTGCGCGTTCCAAAAATCAGCCGCAGTAGCGTTGGCGTAGGAGTGTTCCTTCAAATATAAATCCACGCCGGCGCGAAACGAGTCAGGTCCCACGTAGGATTCAAGCATCCGAAGCACAGCCGCTGTTTTCGTATAAGTGATCGCATCATCAAGTTCAAGAATCTGCGCCGGCGTGTCCGCCGGTTGGTGAATGGGATGAGTGTTGACCAGCGAGTCCTGACCCAGCGAGTAGACGTTATTACTGATGTCATCGAGTTGCACATTCCATTCCGGCTTCCACGCCGCAACCGGCTTGCTCGACATCCAGGTGGCAAAACCCTCATTCAGCCATTTGTAATCCCACCATTGCATGGTGACCAGGTCGCCAAACCATTGGTGGGCCATTTCGTGGGCGATGACGGAAGCCACGGTTTTCTTGAGGTCGATGGCCGTATTCTTCTCGTCGAGCAACAACAGGACCTCACGGAAAGTGATGCAGCCGGTGTTCTCCATTGCGCCCGGCGAGAAATCCGCGAGCCCGACCAGGTCAAGCTTGCCGTAGGGATACTTAATGCCGAAGTAGCGATCGTAATAGCTCAGGTTAAATTCAGCCGCAGCCAATGCGAAACGGCCCATTTCCTTTTTGCCGGGGCTGGTCCAAACGCGAATCGGAATGCCGTCAGCCGCGCCTTCGATGTATTCGAAATTACCAACTACAACAGCCACCAGATAGGACGACATCTTGGGGCTGGTCGAGAAATGCACCGTGTGTTTGGCGTCGCCGGGCCCAGGTGTGTCAGAGGTGACCTTCCCGTTCGAGATTACGGTCATGCCTTTGTCGGCAATTACGGTGACGTCGAACGTGGCCTTGTAGTCTGGCTCATCAAACGAGGGAAAAGCGCGGCGAGCGTCGGTGTCTTCGAGTTGGGTTGCGGCGTATTTGCGGCCCTGATCATCCTTGCCGATGTAGAAGCCGCGCAGTTCGTCGTTCAGTATTCCGGTGTAGCGAATCTGGATCGTGGCGGGACCGGGGGCAAGCTGCTTCTCGACTGCGAGATGCGCCATCTGTTTTTCTTTATCGAGGGACACATGCGCTTGCTGATCTCCAGCGCGACTGGTAATGCTTACTGACTGAAAGGTAATTCCGACTGCGTTGAGCACAATTTCCGAGGTGGGCTGCAGTACCCGCACCTGAACCGTTTCCACCCCCGCGAATGTGTTGTTCGTAAAGTCAGGCGCGAAACTCAACTGGTAGCTTTCCGGAGCTGCAATATGTGGCAGGCGCTGTGCCACGCAGAACGGAACCAGTAAGGAAATCCCAATCAACAGGAAAAGTTGTTTCATTTCGGCCTCGAAATTTCCAGAGTGAATACTCTTCGCACAACGCTGGCTATGACCCAATGCATCCTGTTTATAGCCGAACCGGGATCGCGGTTTCTTGAACCGTATTAACCTGCCCGAAATATTTATTGCGGGATCTGCAACGAGAACTGGACATTCCTGCGAAAGGCGGAAGGCGTAAGACCGGTTGACTGCTTGAATGCGCGACACAGATGGGCGTGATCCGCAAAACCACAAGCGTAGGCCACGTCCACGATCGGCGTCCTTGAGTTGACGAGAAGTCTGAACGCATTACGGATTCGGATCTTGGCCAGATGATCGCCAAATGTGTACCCCAGGAAGCGCCGAAAACTGCGCGCCACATGCACAGGATGAACCCCAACCGCGAGGGCCAAGCTTGCCAGTGAGATCTGCTGCTCCTCAATTTCACTGCAAATTTGCAGAGCCTGGTTGAACCAAGCCGGTGGACGCCGCTCGAATGGACCGGTGAAGAAAAAGCCGAGCAACTCAGTGGCTGCGTCTTCGAAGCTGTGCGAGTAAGTACTGAGTTCGCGGTAAATCCGCAAACCCAGCGCATAGGGCAAGCCGCCGCAAGAGATGTGAGGCTGCGAGGCCGATTTGGATTCCTGCGTGGCATCGTCCAACCAGGCACAGTCGAATTCGAGGTCGAGCAGATGACCACCTTCGGAACGAAATTGATCGGCGTGAGCTTCGGTTCTCGGATGCCAGATCACCGTCCCCGGCAGGCAGATTCGTTCTTCCCGCCGGACCATTTCTACATAGGAGCCAGATAAAAGAAAAGAAACATACGCCTTCTCATGTTCGTGCAAGGCGAGCCTCTGGCCCGGCGAATGGAATTTCTCAGTGATTCGAAACGGACCGACCTGCTTGGTGCGAATCGTGTTGCAGCAAGATTTCATTTCAAAGCGCCAGCGCGAAGTCTACTTTCAGATGTCAATACGCTGAATTTGCCCGGATGGTTCCACTCTTGAAGTCTCGCATAAACTGCTGAACCCGTTACGAAATTGACCGATGTTAGCGCATTCAGCACCGGCTTAGACGCTCCAGTTTGAATTTTGTAATGCTTGGCGACAGGAAATATGTGTACACCAAGTCGGGCCGTTTCAATCAGTTCTACGAACCCGTATGCGCGAACTTCGAGCCATCGACAATCGGGAGTATCTGGTGAAGCTGTCCGACGGTACGGAGCACCGCCTCCAGCCGGACGTACGCAGATCGGCTGGAGAATTGGCTGTCGTCGAGAAACCTTTGATGTGCTCTTCGCTTTCAAATCGCGGACCAGATTCTTGTACGGTTTTCGGTAGACTCACCCTGCGGAATTCGCATTTTTCATAGACGCCACAAGTTCCCAACCACACCTCAACAGCAGCTCGTTCACACCTCGGTGTTATGCGCGTACTTCTGTTGCTTGCCATTGTATTGTCAGCCCTGTTTTCCACTGTTTCGTAATTCTGCTCGAAATTCGTATTCACCGCCCGGTGGATGGCAAGCCGGCTGCACGTCCGTGTGGCGAGCAGCGTACGCCGCATGTGTATACCGTCTCGCAACGAGCTCCAGCATTACCAACTTGTCTTAATTCAATTGAGGAGGATGCTATGAACCGACAGCAGGTTTGGAAGATAGTGGGCGTAGTATTTCTGGCTTGTGGTTTGGCGGGCGCTCAGAGGATTGTCACCTTCAATGCCCCCGGCGCAGGCACAGGCGCGGGCCAAGGCACCCTTGCGCAGGGCATCAACCTGGAGAGAACGACCTACGGATACTACATCGATGCGAGCGGGGTGGCCCATGGTTTCCTGCGTAGTCGGAATGGCACCTTCGCTACTTTCAGCGCTCCGCGCGCGGGGACAGCCTCGGGCCAGGGAACGTTCGCCTACAGTCTCGACCCCGCAGGCGCGATCACGGGATATTACATTGACGGAAATGGCGCGATGCACGGCTATGTGCGCTCCTGGCGTGGTCATTTCACAACCTTCAATGCGCCGGGCGCCGGCACCGGATCCGGCCAAGGCACTCTCGCTCTCAATATCAACCCGGCGGGAACGATCGCGGGATACGATTTCGACACAAATGGCGTGGCTCACGCGTACTTGCGCGCCCCGAACGGCGGCTTCACTACGTTTGAGGCTCCCGGCGCGGGCACGAGCGCGGGACAAGGCACCGGTACGGCGTCGGGGATTGGCCTCAATCCGGAAGGAGAGCTGACCGGAGCGTACATTGACTCGAACAATACGCTGCACGGCTATGTGCGCGCACCCGACGGCACCATCACCGGTTTCGAGGCCCCAGGCGCAGGCACCGGCGCTGGCCAGGGTACCGACACCGACGGCCTCAACCCGGCCGGAACTATTCCCGGAGTCTACGTAGACTCAAGCAATGTGATTCACGGATTCGTGCGCACTCCCGACGGTACCATCGCCACTTTTAACGTTCCCGGTGCAGGCACGGGAGCTGGTCAAGGCACTGTTCCGGAAGGACTCAATTTTGAGGGTGCAATCACCGGGGGTTACATTGACGCCAATAGCGTGAGCCACGGTTTCTTGCTCGGTCGCCATGGGGACATTACAAAGTTCGACGCTCCGGGCGCGGGTACAGGCGCCGGCCAAGGTACTTTTCCGCTGCTCAACAACGCGGAGGGCGCGATCACGGGATACGAAACTGACGCGCAGGGCGCATTTCACGGATTCCTGCGCACTCCGTAGTCCCCTTACGATTTCAGAGCCCGATCCGGCGCAAAGCTGAATCGCCGGACCGGGCTTCGTACGCTGCGGCATTTAGTCATCAAGAAAAGTTCCAGTGCCGATGCAAAATCCCGCGAGCGCCTTGAGATTTTTCTTGTAGGTGCGCGTGACGGTATATTCTTTCCCGCTCTTCAAGCGAAGCTCGTACTCCCCGGTCGAGCAGGGACGAATTTCTTTCACGTACGAGGCGTTGATCAACACCGACCGGTGAATTCTTACGAATCCATATGGTTTGAGTTTCTCCGCGATCGTCGAAATCGATTCTCGCAGCAAATACGAACCGGTTTCCTGCTGGAGCAAAACGTAATTACCCTCCGCCTGCACCACAACCAGATCACGCGGATCGATGAAGACAATTCTGCCGTTGCTCTTGATGCCGATTTTGGAGGAGCTCTGCTGCGTCAGCGTCGAAAGATGGGGCATCATCTCAACTAATCTTGCCGCCCGTTCGCTCGCCGTTCTTCGACAGGCAAACTCCAGCGCATGGTTGACGCGTTCGCTTGAAAAGGGTTTCAAAACGTAGTCGACCGCATGTTTTTCAAAAGCGGCCACTGCATGCTGAGCGTATGCGGTTACCAGGACGACGGAAGGCAACGGGTGTTCGGATTGCTGCAAACGATCCAACAGTTCAAGACCCGATAGCTCGGGCATGCTGATGTCGAGCAGCATGACGTCATAACTGTCTTTCGATAGACGTTCCTGAGCTTCGATTGCGTCGCTCGCGGAGTCGAAACGCTCCACGTCGGGCCGCGCCGCCAAAATTTTCGCCAGGGCACTACGAGCTAAGGGTTCGTCATCGACGATGAGAACGCGCATGATGGGTCCTCCCCCTCTGGGACAGTCTGGATGTGGCGTCCATGCACTTCGGCACCCTGGGAATTCAAGGCCGGTAGCGACAAACTCGCCGTTGCAGTGCGGTCCTCAGCAACCGAAAGATGCAGGCTCGCGTCCCCCGAATATAGATACTTCAAACGCGTCTCTACGTTTCGCAAACCCACACCGGTTCCGTTGGCGGTTTTGCCACCAGCACTGTTGCGCACATAAATGATGAGTATTCCATCGCTTATTTTGGTCGCTACTTCGATCCACCCTCCCTCGCGCGACGAAGCAACGCCATGTCGAATCGCGTTTTCCACCAACGGCTGAAGGATCATCTGCGGCACCAGCAAGCGACAAGTCTCCGGCGTGACTCGCCAGTCGAGCTTAAGCCGATTCCCGAAGCGCATCTTTTCGAGATCGAGATATTCCCTCACAAACTTCAACTCGTCTTCGAGGGAAATCAGATCGGCGCTGTCGCGGTCCAGCGCTGTGCGCAAGAGATTTGACAGCTTGATGATCATGGCTTTGGCATTCTTCGCGTCACCATCGATTAGAGTTGCAATTCCATGCAGGGTATTAAAAAGAAAATGAGGATGGAGCTGCATCTTGAGCGCCTGCAGTTCACTGGCAGCGAGCGCCTGCCGATACTGATATCTCTCAGCCTCCTGCCTTCGCACACGTTTAAAGTACTCGTAAGCGTGAGCTGCAACTACGATTGCGAGGTAGAAAAACGATTCGTCAGCAAATCCGGCTCGAACAAGTTGAAGCCAGGAATGAATAGAGCTCCAAGCGGAACCGTCCAAGAGCTCATCATACGGCGTGGTCGTTAACAGAATTATCCCCGAATAAAGCAGGACAAATGGCACCGACGTAAGGCCCCACAACAGCACATATCGAAAACGATTCCTCGAAAAATTAAGATACTTTTCAACCAGGTAGAAAATAGGCGGCGTCCACAAGGCGAACCCAAAGGCGTGAACTCCCGCTTTGATCAGCATGTCGATAAATGAAGACCAAAGATTCTGTCGATTGAGCGGTTCATCCTGCAGGCCCATCAGCAGCGCAATCGCGTACCAAAAGGCAATCGACATCAGGTAGGCGCGGGCGATTCTAAGCAGGCGGGCCGACTTCATGCGGCCATTCTAATCCATGAAAAAGCGTACTGTGACGTTGGATACGCGAAAAATGCAGATTTTACGATCTCCGCGACGACATTACGCTGCCGCCGGCAGCGTCAGTAGTCGTTTTTCGCGGCAATCTGGGGCGATGACGAGGTTGAAGCGAAACTATTGTACCTTCGGGTCCAGTGAACTCCGGTAAGTTCGCGGGACTTGATTTGCAGCTATAATTGACAAAAGTCATGAAGTCCCGCACCGCCATTCTATTCATCGGTGTTTTAGCTTTCGGTAGTTTCGGTCTGTTTGTCGGGGCTCAAGCGCAGGACGCGGGGCAGGCAGAACTGCCTTCGGCGCCGTCTGCCTCCCAGCAACAGAGCCAAGCGCCGGCTCCGCGACAAACTTCTCCATCGCCGCCGTCGCCGGAAACGTCGTCCCCGCAAACGCCTTCTCAGCCCGCCCCGGTTTCATCGGATCCCGTCAAACCGGACGTGGCTACGCCGGCCGAGCAACCTGCTGAAGATACCGGAAAGAGTCAGCCACCGAAGACGGGAAACGCTCCAAAGTCCACTTCACCCGAGGGCACGATTCTAGAGGATGATGAATCGCTCACCACAATTCGCCACACGGTCAACGAAGTCAACGTCGTCTTCACCGTTACCGACAGACACGGGCGCTACGTGAAGGACTTGAAGAGAGAAAATTTCAAAGTCATCGACGACAGTAAACCCGCGCCCGATATACGAAGCTTCCACGCCGAAACAAATTTACCGCTTGAAGTAGGGCTGCTCGTCGATGCCAGCAATTCGGTGCGTGACCGTTTTAAATTCGAGCAGCAGGCAGCGGTCGAGTTTCTAAATCAAACCGTCCGTCCCAAGTACGACGAGGCCTTCGTCGTGGGCTTCGATGTGACTCCAGAAGTTACGCAGGACTTTACCGACAATACGGAACTGCTCTCAGTCGGAGTGCGATCTTTGCGTCCTGGCGGCGGTACCGCGATGTACGACGCGCTTTATTTTGCGTGCCGCGACAAACTTATGAAGGCGCAACATAATGGGCCGGTACGGCGCGCGATCATTCTGCTGAGCGATGGCGACGACAACCAGAGCCATGTGACGCGCGAAGAAGCCATCGAAATGGCGCAGCGGGCTGACGTGATCGTGTACACCATCAGCACCAACCTCAGCGGCGCGGGCCATCACGGCGATAAAGTTCTGGAACGCATCGCCGACGCCACGGGCGGGCGCGCATATGTTCCCTTCCAGATCACCGAAGTGGCCAATGCGTTCGCAGCGATTCAAGAGGAGCTACGCAGCCAGTACGCGATCTCGTACAAGCCCGCGGACTTCGCCACCGACGGCCGTTATCGCAGCGTCGAAATCCTGGCTCAGGGTCAAAAAGGCCTGCGCGTGCGCAGCCGCCACGGCTATTTCGCTCCCACACAATAGGTCATCCATGGCGGGATACTCCGGCACTCCTCTGCCCAAAAAACTTGGCATCAAAGAACAAAATAACGTTCTCCTGTTTGATTTGCCGGCGGATGTAAAGGCAGAACTCAAGAGCGCGCTGGAAAATTGTCACACTAGTAAAACGAAGCCGGTTGATTTCGCGATGATCTTCGTGAAAACGGCAAGTGAACTTCAAAAACAGTTCCGAAAATTCGCCAGGAAACTCGCTCCCGCCGGAATGCTCTGGGTGAGTTGGCCGAAAAAAGCTTCCGGAGTGGTTACCGATCTCAACGAAAATGAAGTGCGAACAATTGGATTGGAAGCCGGCCTGGTCGATGTGAAAGTATGCGCGGTCAATGAAATCTGGTCAGGACTGAAGTTCGTGATCAGGGTCAAAGACCGGGTCACGAAATCGCCTGCGCCCTCTGTCCGCAACTCATAATTAGTGTCCGGCACGCGCGGTTCAGCGCTTCTCGTATGGGTGAAAGATATAATCCTTCGACTTCACCGCGAGATGGCACGCGTTTCCGCAGTCTGAAAAGCTTTTAGAATCGGGCGTAAACGTGTCCGATGCGGCATCGTAGTTGAACACCGCGTATCCCCATCCGCCGGTTTTCGGAAACCTCTTGCTATCCTTTTCCATCACGAAAGCCTGGGTAAAGACGTCTGGCACATCGACTACGAATTGAGCCTCCGCGCTCTTCTTCGGCTTCCACTGCAGCTTTACGATCTCGGAGCCTTCCGGGAAAGGCTGGCCGTTCAGCGGAACGCCGGCTTTGTACGCCGTGATCATAGTCGGATTGGCGACAATCACCTTGAGCACTTCGTCGGTCCGGGCGGACGAGGCGACAGCCCAGTCCTCGTATCCTCTGAAGTCGGAGAACGCGATTCCGCTGGGCGACTTCAGCGAGTACTTGTCTTTGTTGTTTTGGCCTTGCGCGTAAACAACCGTGGCGACAAGGACGGCAAGCACTGCCACAGCCGTCGCAACGATGGCAAAGCCAGCAATAAGTTCGACGACGGTGCGAGTTCCTGTCTTCTGCTGTTGTCCGTGCGGCTCAGATTTCCGTTCAAGTCCAGACATGGTGCGATCTCCTTCACAAAGAAAATTTCCAAAGTTCGGCTGTGATTAGGCCAGAGGTGACGGAGGAAAACAATTGGACCATGGTATCGCCGATACCTTTGTATCAACTTTGTGCGAGCATGCTTCCTTCTCGCTTAATCGATTTTCAGGACTGGCCCTATAAAGGTTGGCTTTGGTACTGCGCTCAATACGAAATGTGTGGGCAATACTATCGTCCAATTGCGCAACCTGGTTTGTTCTGGCCCAATGGTGTCGACTCTAGAGACTAATAAATACGGAGGAAAATTTTATGGCAACTCTGAACGCACCTACGAAACTCGCACAAATGAACCCATTGACGAAACCCGCACAGATTCGCCTGACCCGGCGGTCCCCCGCCTACTGGCGCATCACCATCGACAACCCGCCGATCAACGTGATGGGCCCGGAAATGGTCAAGCAGTTTCAGGAAGCCATCAACGCCCTCGAAGCCGACGAACACGTCAGGGTCGTGGTTTTCGACAGCGCAGTCGACGACTACTTCTTGAATCACTCCGACTTCACGGCCAAGCTTGAGGACCTGACGTCACTGCCGGAGGGCACCACGGGCTTGCCGCCTTGGCCAGACTTTCTGGTGCGTCTGACCCGCTTGCCAGTCGCATCCATCGCCCTCATCCGCGGCCGTGCAACCGGCAACGGCAGCGAGATTACGCTGGCCTGCGACATGAGTTTTGCCAGCCGCGAGAAGACCATCATCTCGCAGTGGGAGGTGGGCGTGGGCATGGTCGCCGGCGGCGGCCCCATGGCTCGGCTCCCCCGACTCATCGGCCGAAACCGCGCCCTCGAAGTGCTCTTGAGCTCGGAAGACATAAAAGCAGACCAGGCCGAGGCTTACGGCTACATTAATCGCGCCCTGCCCGACGCCGAGCTGGATGCATTCGTAGAGGCGCTTGCGGTCCGCATCTCCAAGTTCGACAAATGGGCGATCGCTCAAACCAAACGCCTCGTTAACACCAGCTTGCCGCCGGACGTCGAGCTCGGCGCCGGATGGGATGCGTGCATCGCTTCGCTCGGTCGACCCGCCGCCCAGGAAGGAATCAAGGCGCTGATAGCGCGCGGATTCCACAAGCCAGGGGACGTCGAAAATCGGCTCGGATACTACCTCGGACAAATCGCGGGCTAGGCCGGCACACGACACGATTCGCGATTCAACGAGGTTGCGGAGGTGGCGTTCGAAGCCAATTTTAGCGGACGTGTTATGAAACTCTCTGGCGATGTTTTACATTTCCTGCACGAAGGAGGTTTGTATGTTTCAGAAAGCCAGCGCAGTAAAGCGTGTTCAGCAAAGCGAAGTCCGGCCTCATCAACTCGGGCAGGAAGTTTTCAAAACTGTCTTGTCCGAAGATGTCGATTGGAAACCGTTCCCGGCGTTTCCACCTTCCGTCCGGCTGGCCGTCCTCGTGGGTCAGCCCTCGGAGCCCGGCCCTTACACAATCAGGGTCAAAGCGCCCCACGGCCAGAAGCTGATGCCTCACAAGCACCCGGAGGATCGAGTCTATACCGTGATTTCCGGCGTCTTTTATATCGGACTCGGTGATGAATTCGACGCGAGTAAGTTGGAAGCCTATCCGCCGGGCGCCGTAATCATTCTCCCTGGCAACACGCCCCATTTTCACTGGGCGAAATCCAGCGAGTACGTCACCCAAGTAACCGCGACGGGGCCGCTTGGACTGGAATACCTCAGCGCGAAAGACGATCCGCGAAACAACAACTCGTAGGAGAAGTTTCGGATTCACCAAGGAGACCGCGACATCCGTAAAATCCAATACCTGTGAGACGCAAATGACGAAAACGACGAGCTTTCAAACCGACATTCGCCCACTCTTTACCGAGCGGGACATTCAAGGCATGAGCAAGGCGTTCAACCTGGCAAATTACGATGACGTCAAGAAGCACGCCTCCGCCATTTACGATCGCATTCGTGGAATCGGCGGCGCCGTAATGCCGCCGCCACCACCAAGAGGAGAAGGTCCCTGGCCGCAATCTCGGATTGAATTATTCGCCAAGTGGATCGCGGACGGGTTCCAACCTTAGCTGGGCGAATCGTGATTCCGCCAAAGCGTTTGGCTTCTCGTCAAATAGAGGTTAGCGATGAATGATGAACAGCAGAAGCAGCGAGACTCTGGAACACGCGATCAGGAGATCCGCGCCGCACTGGATCAGCATTGGGCGGCGTCCAATGCCGATGATTTTGAAACCGAGCACCGCATCTATCATGAGGACGCGGTGCTGGATTACCCACAGTCAGGCGAGCGAACCCGCGGTCGAAGCAACATACAGAGCCAGCGTGCCAGTCAGCCGAACAAAAAACACTTTACGGTCCAACGAATCATCGGCAGCGGCGATCTTTGGGTCACCGAATACATCCTGACATATGACGCCAAGCCGAGCTACACCGTGAGCATCATGGAGTTCAGCGGCGACAAGGTTGCGCGTGAGACGCAGTATTTTGCGGATCCCTTCGTGGCTCCCGCATTTCGCGCCCAATGGGTCGAACGGATGGACGCATGATCTCGAGCCGCGAGAATGGAGGCACAAGAGATGGATTGGAAACGATTAGTCCAGTTTGCGCTGCTGGGTAGCAGTGATTTGGAACAATTTGCCATCCTGCTGGTACGGGTTGCGATCGGTCTGTTCTTCGCCATCTCGGGGGCAAACAAACTGTTTGTCGCGGGCGGCACGAAACCCGTTTACGAGACGCTGGTTAAGGCCAAAGTCCCGTTTCCCCGCCAGACGGCTTATTTCGTTTCGAGTGTCGAGTTCGTTGGCGGATCCTTAGTGACCGTGGGGTTTCTTTCAAGCCCGGCCTGCGTGGCTTTAATGATCGATATGACCGTCGCCACCTTGACCAGCGCGGTTGCCACCTTGCCTAAAGGACTTTCGCCTGTGAATTGGCTCGACGATTTCCTCTACCTTCCGGAAGTCCTGTATGTGCTGTTTTTTATCTGGCTGATCTGCTCAGGCCCGGGAAGGTTCAGTGTCGATTACTGGCTCGCCGGAAAGTTACTAAGCTGATCGATGGGAAAGCGCTGGCTCTCCAGCCCAACGCAAGATCAAAAAGTGTAAGGGATGTGTTGGGACGCATTGTAAGTCATGTCTTGGGACTCGACAGTTCTTTGCGAGAAGTGGGGATCTTTGCCGACACGAACCCTCAGCCAGCGCTCTGCCGAATTCCCCCGTCTCGCCAAGTCCAATCGTTGATCCGAACCAACCCCGCCGTATGCCGGGTGCCCCATTTCTCGCGTTCTTTGCGAGAGTGGGAATTTTCGAGAAATGGGGCACCCAGCGCACGAAGAAAAATTCCAGGACGATTGTCGATTTCCGGTGCGGCCGTTCGATTATACAGTTGAAGGCAGGGCAACCGGCCCGCCACAAAGACTAAGAATCAAGGCTGAAGAATTAAAAATAAAGACCCTGACAGGAGAAAGAAAATCATGCCGCAATTTTTAGTTGCGATTCACCACCCCGACAACTACGACTCGTCCGTCGAGACCGAAGCGATGATGGAGGATATCCATGCGCTCAACCGCGAGATGATCGCTGCCGGTGTCAGGATTTTCGCTGGTGGCCTCACCCCTGCCAGCAAAGCGAAGTCCCTGCGGGCGAAGCCCGACGGCAAGGTGCTCATCACCGACGGACCGTACCTCGAGACCAAGGAGCACATCGGCGGTTTTTGGATACTGGAGGCCGCTGACCTGGACGAGGCGCTGGCATGGGGGCGCAAGGCTGTCATCGCCTGCCGGGCGCCGGTCGAGGTGCGTCCGTTTTTTTTCAAGCCAGACCCAAAGGGAGCAACGAAATAGTCTGGCCGCCGCGACTTCGGACAAAAGGAGAAATGATGGCAGAGTACTCGGTTGCCAATCACCGCCCCAACAACGATGACCCGTCCCTCGGGGGTGAAACGATCGAGGGCGAAGCGATCCAACGCGAGTCGCCTTCCACTCAAATGAGCACTCAACTCACTCGTCGCGATTTCGCTATCCGCACCGCCGGCTTTGGTCTGGCCGGTCTTGATCTGGCTTGGGGACTCGCGCCTGCTGCTACGCTGGCGGGGGCTGAGCAAGCCTCGCGTTCAGAAACTTCGCCAGTGGTCGCGGATCCATATTCCCTCGTCGATCCGGAACTTCTTCCTGTGCTCAAGCAGTTCCCTGCCTTTGACCTCTCAGCGGAAATGGTCGCCAAGTTCCGGCAATTGCCCGGCACGCCCCCGTTACCCGCTCCCGCCCCGCAACCCGTGGAGCGGCATATCCCCGGGCCGCCAGGAGCACCCGAGGTTCGTCTGTGGGTCGTTGATCCTGCGCCGTTGGAGAAGGGCAAGCCATTGTTGCTTCACATGCATGGCGGCGGGTTCATGATGATCGGTCCCGGGTGGATGCCCCATATCCAGGAGATCGCGACGGATTGCCATTGCGTCGTCGTCTCGGTCGACTACCGGCTGGCTCCGGAGACGCACTATCCCGGCCCGCTTGAGGACAATTACGCCGCGCTGAAATGGGTTCACGCCCATGCAGCCGAGCTCGGCATTGATCGCTCCAGGATTGCAGTCGGCGGTGAGAGCGCAGGCGGGACCTACGCAGCGAGCCTTGCCATTCACGCGCGCGACCGCAATAAAGAAGACGTTCCCATCTGCTTCCAGCTGCTCATCTACCCAGCGCTAGACGACCGCACGGGCAGCTCGCACCCAGCGCCGCCAGCCATTGGCCACTTTATGTGGACTGCGAGTGCCAATCGTTTTGCCTGGAGCTCGCTGCTCGGTGTTCCAGCGGGTTCGTCCAAGGTGCCGGCAGACGCCGTCCCCGCGCGGGTAGCCAGCGTCGCCGGCCTGCCACCTGCCTGGATCGGCGTCGGTTCTATCGACCTGTTCGTCGAAGAAGACATGGAGTACGCGCGCCGGCTCGTCCACGCCGGAGTCGCAACCGAGCTCCTGGTCGTACGTGGCGCTTTCCACGGATTCGATCTCCTCGTGCCGGACGCCGAAGTCTCCAAACAATTCAGCGCGAGCTGGAAGTCCGCGCTGCGCAAAGCATTCACCACTGGCAAAGCTGTTTAGTGGAGAGGCTGGAAGTGTGGCACCTCAACCGGATTTCGATCATTGAACAACGCAACCATCGAACTTTTACAACGGCTTTACATCCTCATGACAACTGCCTGAACCTTACCTATTTATGCTTCAGGGCGCGAAAGCAACTTACTCCTTCCGGAGGCAGCAAAATGACCAGACACATCCGATCCATCCTAACGGCCCTGGCAATTGCAGTGTTCGTTCTTATGAGCGGAGCTGCCATGGCGCAGAGCTACACTGGCAAATGGCGGGCCACCGTGACCAAGTCGCAGCGCGACAATGGTAAGAACTGCATTACTCTAACCGACGATGGCAGCTACGGCTTCCGTCATAGCGGCGAGGCCGTGCTGAACGGCCAGAACAACGGGTATCCCGGCTATTTCACGGTCGTCGAAGGACTCATGACTGTAACTTTCACCTTTCCATCGGGCGAAGGCGACTGTTGTGACTTCGAGGTGTTCACCGCTCCCGCCAGCAAGGGCCAGATCGGCAAGGGCGTTTTCAATTATCTTGGCCTTACCGACATTGGTCTAGTAACGTTCGGCAAGAAAGACGCCTGCAGCAACTAGAGACTGGGGGCTGGCCCACCTTTACATTTTTGTATCGCGCGGGACCGGTGGCCCATTCAAGCCGCACTTTGGCTTGAGTG
>JBEKGG010000030.1:0-24439 GCA_050012915.1 Terriglobales bacterium
GGTTGCGTCTTGTGCGAGCGCTGCAGCCCCGATGAGCAAGAATCCAGCGACGGCAATCAGAGTTCTGGTTCGATTCATAATGCGATCCATACAAATTCCTCCTCGAAAGTTGTTCGCCAAGGCGTAGTGCAGTTTGGCGGGGAGTTTAAATAGCCTACTAATAAAATCGGATTACATACATAGCAAACCGGGGTCAACGATAGCGATTTCGCGCCAGTCCTGTCAAGCGAAAACGGGCTGGGACGTTTGCTCGGCGACTGTAATAGAAATGTTACAACAGCTAAGGTCTTTAGATCTCTGGAGGGTCGTTAATCGTTTTACAGGACGGTGGCCGGTGTTTGTATCTTCGTGGCATACTTAGGACTACATCAAGTGCGACGGTGCGAGGTTACGGAATGAAGAAATGGTGGACTCTCCCGACGTTAGTGCTCATACTCGCCATAGTTGGATGCGCTCATCCCCAGCCGGTTTATAATCCGCCTCCGCCGCCACCCCCGCCGCCGTCAGCCGAATTTCGCGAGGCCACTCAGCAAGGCGTCTACGACGGATACCAAGCGGCAAAGAGCGATGTCGCGGCTCAAAGGTCGCCAAGCGTCGAGGCACAGGAACCATTCCGCAATCCGCCGGTGCCACCCGAGGCGGTTGAGGCTTATCGCCGATCCTTCCGGAATGGCTACGATGCCTTCCTGCATGGCGCACCGCCACCACCGCCTCCGAACCGCTGACTTTTCGTCCGCATCACTTTTGCTTCGACGAAAAAACGCGGCTGTAGACTAGAAGCCATTTTGCGGCAGGCAAGATCGTTGC
This sequence comes from Terriglobales bacterium, assembly GCA_050012915.1. GTDB lineage: Bacteria > Acidobacteriota > Terriglobia > Terriglobales > Acidobacteriaceae > JABDBE01. The sequence goes on from JBEKGG010000030.1 coordinate 808, forward strand.
ATGGTGGTGCGCCCGGTGCCCGATTCCAGATAGAAATTGGGGCTCGGTCCAGGATGTTGGTCGGGCCGATGGAGGCTCTGACAGGAAATTGCTTATGCTATTCGTTTGCATTGCCGTTTGGCCTTTCTTCAGTTATGCGCCCCTCGAACGCTCATAGTCGCGCACAGGCTCTAACAGGACACAAGTTTTTCCTGCTTTTCCTCTTCCTGCTAGCCGTTCTCGTCCTCTATCCGTACATGCAAAACGGGGGATTCGCATATTTCGTGTTCCGCGTGGTCAGCAGCGCCGGAATTCTGATTGCCGTATATGCGATCCGTTTGCGGAGAACACTCCTGCTCCTCGCGCTCCTGCTGGCCATTCCTGCCTTGCTGGAACGCATGCTGCTTCGCCAGCCCGACGCCGGACTTTTGTCCATTCTCAGCATCGTTTTTAGTCTTGTTTTCGATGTATTTGTTGTGGTGGTCATCTTCCGCCGCGTCTTTGGCACGAACCAACCCAATTCGGAAACAATCTTCGGAGCGCTTTGCATCTATCTGCTCCTTGGGTTTAGCTTCGCCAGTCTCTACGGCATGGCGGCTGCCCTTCAGCCCAAGGCGTTTTATCTCGATCCTCTGACGAATCTCCACACTATCCCCGACAGGTTTGATTTCATTTATTACAGCTTCGCGACTATGACCTCCCTTGGTTCGGTCGGCATTACAGCTGTCTCAGCACCGACCCGCTCGCTCTCCGTGATTGAAGCCATTATCGGCGTGCTTTACCTTGCCGTGTTGATCGCGAGGTTGATGGGTGCATACCGGTACCCATCGGCTCCCGGTCGTTCTTAGCCGCTGGAGGTTTAATCAGCGTGGCATGAGGGTTGGTGCCGTTCTGGCCGTGTTACAAGCTGCTCGGAAGTAACTGTTGTAGACAAAGAAGCTGCCGGTGGTGGCCTCATCAAAGCCAGTTGACCGTTTTGGGAGCAAATGCGTAACGGTAGCTGACAACGCGCCCATTCGTAACCCCTTCGGCCAACACATACCCGCATAAACTATTTCTGGAAACTGAACATGACATCGCCCACCGTCGCTCTCGTCGGCTCCTACGATTACGGGTTGGTTGCGCTGTCTGTATTGATCTCGATATTGGCCTCCTACGCCGCGCTCGACATCGCCGGGCGTGTAACCGCAACTCACGGGAAGATGCGGATTGCCTGGCTCGCGGGTGGTGCCAGTGCGATGGGGGGCGGCATCTGGTCCATGCATTACATCGGAATGCTGGCCTTCGGGCTTCCGGTCGTGACCCGCTACGACTGGCCGACAGTTGGGATATCGTTTTTGTGCGCCGTTTTCGCCTCCGGCGTTGCCTTGTTCGTTGTGAGCCGGCAGCGAATGGGGTTGATTGAATCCAGCCTTGGCAGCCTGGTGATGGGCAGTGGCATTGCCGGCATGCACTATATCGGCATGGGTGCGATGCGACTGCCCGCGATGTGCAGCTATGAACCTGGACTAGTCGCTGTATCGGTGATCCTTGCCGTTCTTATTTCTCTGGTTGCGCTGTGGCTGACCTTCAACCTTCGAGACGCGACTCACGGCCATTGGCGAAAGGCAGTCAGTGCGCTGATCATGGGACTTGCCATTCCGACCATGCATTACACGGGGATGGCTGCGGCTAAATTTACTCCTTCAGCGATCGCTCCAGATTTGTCTCACGCCGTGGACATTTCTGCCCTCGGTATCGCCGGAATTGTCGTCGTAACCGTAATCGTGCTGGGCGGAGCTATTCTGACCTCGGTGGTTGAGCGCCGGTTCTCCACCCAGGCGGCCGCGTTGGAGTTTGAGCGGCGCTATCGTCTTCTTGTGGAAACGGTTCAGGTCATCATCTGGCGAAAGAATCTCAGCGCTTCGGGATTCAACTTTGTCAATCAAGAAGCAGAATCACGCCTCGGTTACCCTCTGGAGCAATGGATGGCTAACCCGACTTTCTGGATCGATCATGTTCATTCCGATGATCGTGCTCGAGTGGAATCCTGTTGCAGAACCGCAGAAGAAGAAAATGTGCCGCAACAGTTCGAGCACCGCATGATGACCGCCAGGGGCGAAACGGTGTGGTTGAGAAGTTTAGTCCGGGTGGTGGTTGGACAAGGTCAAACCAAAGAACTGGTTGGTGTGATGGTGGATGTCAGCGAGCGCAAACAGGCTCAAGAGGCGCTCGAAGCGGCGAACCGGGTCAAGAACGAATTCCTCGACAACATGAGTCACGAACTTCGCACACCGATGAATGGAGTCCTGGGCATGGCCGAGCTGCTGCTGGATACAAGCCTTACAGCCGAGCAGCGCGAGGATTTGAACATGCTCAAAATGTCGGCCGATTCGCTACTCGCCATCATCAACGACATTCTGGACTTTTCTAAAATCGAGGCCGGCCAACTGGACATGGAACCAATCGAATTCAAACTGCGCGACATTGTCCACGCCGTTACCCAGACCTTTGTCGCTGCGGCCCGCCAGAAAGATCTCAAACTGCACAGCGAAATCGCGCAGGAGATACCCGAAGTCCTCATCGGCGACCCGCTGCGGCTGCGGCAGATTCTGGTCAACCTGGTTGGGAACGCCGTTAAGTTTACCGCACGCGGAGAAGTAGCCGTGGGGGTCACTGTTGAATCATCCACGGCTGAACAAAATGTCAAATTGCGCTTCGCAGTGAAAGACACCGGGATTGGGATTCCACCAGAAAAGCAGAAATTAATTTTCGAGGCATTTTCGCAAGCCGATAACTCCAGCACGCGGAAATTCGGAGGCACCGGACTCGGCTTAACCATTTGCTCCCGTCTCGTGGAGTTGATGGGTGGAAGAATCTGGGCGGAGAGCAACCTGGGCGTAGGAAGCCAGGTTCAATTCACCGCCCAATTCGCCTGCAAACAATCCCTCTCCAGGGCAACCTCAGCACCATGACACGTGCGGCGGGTCCGAAGCAAAATCTATAACGTCATCCCGAGTGGCCGCCAAGGCCGCGAAGGATCTAGCGCGGGCTGGCAGAAATGCGGCTCCGCCAAGCTGCTCAGAACGACAACGAATGAAAGTTTAGCGATGAAAGTTTGGGCCGAGCAGTGAAACGTCATCCTCCGCGAGGCTGCGGATCAGTTCACTGCTCAGATAATCCGCGTTTGCGGCAACGGTGTTGCCGTAACGCTTCTGATAGGTCGAGCGGCTCTTATCGATATCTTCTTTGAGGCGATCGTAGAGGTCTTTGTGCTTGCGGCCTTCGGCCACTTTTGCCTGGTTGTAGAGCTTGATCTCATCCATCAACAAACGCGCAAAACGCTGCGCCTTGCGATGGACCTCAGCGTCTTCGGGCGACATGTGCGCAAATGCGTCGGTCGCTGGCGCGACTGCCGTTGCCGCCATGCTGGCAGGTGTGGATACCACTTCGGCTACCACTTCGGCCATTGCGGGTTCTTCGGCCGGGACGACATGTTTCGGCGCATGCGCCGCGAATGGATCGGAAAACGACGATACTGTCTGCACCGGAGGCGCTTCGAATTTTTCGCTCGCGCCAGCCTCAGGCGTGCCTTCCTTTAGCGCTTGCTTGCGCAGTGAAGCCACTTCGAGCCATGCGCTGGTTGCTGCGACCAGCAATTCGAGCGCGGCCGCTTCCATCTTTCCGCCGCCTGCCGTGCCCGCGTCGCAATATACCAAAGCCGCTACTTTGTCTTTCAAGCGAAGCGGAAGCAACAGCACGGAATCCTCGGCGGGAGCGCCGAATTGCGAGATGAATCGCGGATCCATTTCCGACGCGGCGGCCCCGACCGCCTCTCGCGATTGCAAAGACCGGCCCGGCGCGCGGCTGCTGACATCTAACGAAAAATCTTTGACATCTTCGCTGTTATCGAATCCGCGCCCTTGCCATCCTGTTGCCGATCCCGACTTGATCACGAAGAGGGCGGCTCGTCCACAGTAACCAGAGGTGCTTTCGAGCAGAGCTCGCAGAATTTCTTTTTGCGTTGTGCCCGCGTGAATGGCGGAGACCGCGTTTAATAGATCAGCAGCCCCGCCTCCAACTGAGCCCGTAGCTCCTCCGAGGAGAGGTTGCACTTCTTCGAGAACGCGGCGAACCAGTTCCTTCCGCAGTACTGGAAGGTGGCCTTCTAACACCTGAGAGACGGCCTTCTCGACAATTTGATCTACCGGAGTTTTATGCGCCATTGTTGCCCTGACCACCTTGCGGCATCCCGACAGCACTTGGGAAGGGCACGACTTCAGTCGTGCCACCCAGAGCCAAAAACACGTTGGGGGCTTCAGTCTTTGCAGCGACGAACTTCATAACTTGATGACGCTTTCAATACTCTCTTGGTGCGATGAACGCGGGACGTGTGCCCTAATGCATTCAGCAAGAGTCTGATTATAAGGCCACCTCGGTGAGTTTCGCGGATGACCGAAGTAACGTCTTCTAACCGCGGAACGCCGCCAGCCGAGAGGGGACTTGCAATTGGTTTCAGACGGTGCCTCGGCCATGTCAAAAATGCTGTCGAATCAACGCCGCTTAGGCTTCGCTTTCGACGTTTCTTCACCAATTCCAGAATCCTGCTAAACTGTTCCACTCAAGTTACGTCAAAAGAGTTACGCGCGAACGCTGGTAACCAAGTAAAATAACAGTTCTTGGTCTGTGCGCCGCGCGAAAATTGTTGCATCGGATGAATGATGAGCACCATCCAACCCAAAATAGATGAGCCAGTTTCTGACGAGCTGGCTCTTGTCCAAGCGGCGAAAGCCGGCGACGTCGGAGCCTTTGAAGATTTGGTTCGGCGGTACGACCGGAACGTGTTTCGAATTGCGCAACACATCACGCAGAACCGCGAAGACGCGGAAGATGTGGTGCAAGACGCGTTCCTGAAGGCGTACTCCAACCTGCATCAGTTTCAGGGCCAGTCGAAGTTTTACACCTGGCTCGTGCGCATCGCGGTGAACGAGGCGCTGATGCGGTTGCGCCGTCGCCGCCCCGAGCGCATGGTTTCGCTCGACGAGGATGTTAAGACCGAGGAAGACTCTCTGCCGCGCGAAGTCGCGGATTGGAGTCCGAATCCTGAGCAGCAGTACAACCAGGCGGAGTTGCGGGAGATTTTAACTCGCACCATCCAGGGGCTGCCCGCGAGTTTTCGAACGGTCTTCGTGCTGCGCGATGTAGAGGGGCTTTCGACGGAAGAGACCGCTGAGGCGCTGGATCTCAGCATCCCGGCGGTGAAGTCAAGATTGTTGAGGGCTCGGCTGCAATTACGTGAGCGCCTCAGCCGTTTTTTTCAGCGACGCGAAAACGGCAAAGAAAAACCTGAAATCGGAGACGCCAACCAGTGAAGTGCGCGGAATTTTTAAATGAGCTGACGAACTACCTTGATGGTGCGATTGATGCGCGCACAAAAGCTGAGTTGGAAGATCACCTGGCGTGGTGCCACAACTGCTACGTGGTTTGCGACACCACCAAAAAGACCATTGAGATTTACCGCGATTCCCAATTATACGAACTGCCCGAGGATCTTCGTACCCGCCTTCGCAGCGCCATCGTCTCAAAATGTCATGCGCGAAAAAAGAGCGGCCCGGAGCACGTCTGAACTTTCGCTTCCCCCGCTTAATTTCGACTCCACAGTCATATTTGCACGCGCCCAACTGTAACGTTCGCGGCCGGGTTCTCACTATGGAAAGTTGACGAAACCTTTTCCTACAGGATGGAATCTAAGCGGTTAACGGTAGAAATGCAGTTTGATTCCTGGGTGAAAGGTAAGCGAAGCGTTTAGCTGTGGAGGCAAACATGATCGCAAAATTGGTCGATGCTTTCTTCGGTTGTTGGCATAATCATTACAGTTTTCCCCTTACGGTGAAGCCCAATTCCCGCAAAGGTTTCCGGCCTTCCACTGCGGCGACGCTGACTGGCATGTATGTGGTGTGCCTGGATTGCGGCAAGGAGTTACCCTATGACTGGAACGAGATGAAAGTGATCAGTTCGTCGTCGGGGGTGCGCCATTACGTGCAGGAGTTGGCCACGAGACAAGCCGCCTAAGCGGAAGTCAAACGGTTCGAAGTAAGTAAGCTGCGCCTCGGGTCGCGGCTTTTTTACTGGGCGCAAGAGTAGGGAAGGGCAACTTTATACCCGACGCCCGGCTCTGGATTCGTTGTACGGTAATTCTCAGGGCTGAATACATGATTCGCTGTATTGGCTTGGCTCACAGTCTTGAGTAAATTAATGACAGTTTGACGGCTACTTTAGGGCGGTCATGGGTTAGTGTTCAGCGAATCCTGACGTTCGACCCTCACGATCGCCCCCCCAAAATCAAGGTTTCCTTCCCCACGCTTCTCAGGTGTCCCTGGAGCTGCGTCACCGTTCGAAGGTTTTATCCTCGGGCGGCAGGCGCAGCCGCCTTTTTTGGCAGGATCTCGCCGATGCGCCGAATTTGGGCTCCTACGCCACGCAGCTTTTCCTCGATATGTTCATAGCCACGGTCGATGTGATAGACGCGGTCGATAATGGTCTCCCCGTCGGCGACCAGAGCGGCCAGGACCAGCGACGCGGATGCGCGCAGATCCGAGGCTAGAACGGCGGCCGCGCTCAAAGGCGTTTTTCCACGAACTACCGCGCGGCGTCCTTCGATCTTGATGTTCGCTCCCATGCGCACCAGTTCCTGCGCGTGCATGAAACGATTCTCAAAAATGTTTTCGGTGACGATTGAGGTGCCGTCCGCCTGAGTCGCCAGAGTCATGTACTGGGCCTGCACGTCGGTGGGGAAGCCGGGATATTCCTCGGTGACCATATCGGCGGCTCTGGGAGGATTGTCACCCATCACTCGAACCGAGTCCGCGGTGTGCGCGGTCTTTACGCCTACTTCCTTCAGCTTGTCCAGCAGTGCGCCGAGATGATGCGGATCGCAACCGGCCACGTTGAGGTCTCCGCCCGTGAGTGCGCCGGCAATGATGAACGTGGCCGCCTCGATGCGGTCAGGAATGATTCGGTGCCGTGCTCCATGCAATTTGTCGACGCCTTTCACCCGGATGGTCGAAGTGCCCGCGCCTTCAATGCGAGCGCCCATCTTGTTGAGCAGTTCGGCAAGATCGGCAACTTCAGGCTCGCGGGCGCAATTTTGCATGATGGTTTCGCCGTCGGCGAGAGTCGCCGCCATCAGCAGGTCTTCCGTGCCAGTAACGGTGATTTTGTCGAAGAGAATTTCAGCGCCGCGTAAGCGCTTTGCAGTGGCCTCTACATAACCGTGATCCTGCGTAATGCTCGCGCCCAGAGTTTCCAGTCCCTTGATGTGCAAGTCGATGCCCCGAACTCCGATGGCGCAGCCGCCGGGGAGCGAGACCCGGGCGCGGCCGCAGCGGGCGACCAGCGGGCCGAGCACCAGGGTCGAGGCGCGCATGGTCTTGACCAATTCGTATGAGGCTTCGGGCGATGTCAGGTTTCTGCAGGAGATGGTGGTGCGATGCTGGGCGCGGCCGTATCCCAATTCAACTTCGGCGCCCATGGCGGCGAGCAGCTTGCGCGTGGTCTCAATGTCGCGTACCTGCGGGATGTTGTCGAGAATGACCGGCTCGTCAGTAAGCAGAGCGGCAGCCATGGCCGGAAGTGCGGCATTCTTTGCGCCGCTGACGCGAATCGTTCCCAACAGCGGATTGCCGCCGCGAATTACGAATTTATCCATATCACAAGTTTCCTGTATCCACTTTGCACGCTGTACACCGTGAGCAACGGCGAGGCTCATGGGGTCCGTCCAATCTGTGGCGCTGAATTATTGTACGGGTGAAAAGGGTTTGTGGTGGGTGTGAATTTATTAATCGGAAGGGCACGGCCTGCGGGTGAGGCAGTGCCTCGATACGAATGGGTCGAGCTTTGCTCCCACGTGAGCTACAAAGCCCGGGCGGCAGAGATGGCTTGGCGGACGTTGCCTCGCGTTGATTTCAAAGCTTCGGCAGCCTGCTTGCGATTTACTTCGGCATCCAAAATTACCAACGCTACGGGGACGTTGTTTCCTGCCGCTTCCAGGGCTTGCTCGGCGGCATCGCGAGTGACTCCGGCGGCTTGTTCGAGAATCGTCAGACCACGTTCGCGTAGCTTGTCGTTCTTTACGTGGACATTGATCATCAGATTGCCGTAGACGTAACCGAGGCGTGTCATGGCGCCGCTCGACAGCATGTTCAGGATCATCTTTTGCGCGGAGCCGGCTTTCATCCGACTGGATCCGGCAATAACTTCGGGTCCGACTTCGGCGACGATAGCGACGTGCGCGGCTTTTTCCAACGGGGATCCCGCGTTGCAAGTGACGGCGATAGTTCTTGCGCGGTGACGACGGGCATATTCGACGGCGGCGACGGTAAAGGGAGTGCGTCCACTCGCGGCGATTCCGATTATGACGTCATTCTTGCCGGGTTTCTTCTTCGCCATTTCGCCTTGGCCGAGTTCGCGCGAGTCTTCGCTGGCTTCGGTCGCGCTGTACAGAGCTTTGATTCCGCCGGCGATAATGAACTGCACGGTCTTTGGATCGGTATTGAAAGTGGGCGGACACTCGGAGGCATCGAGCGCGCCAAGGCGGCCGCTAGTCCCGGCGCCCACATAGATCAGGCGGCCTCCTCGTTTAAGGGCTGTTGCGATCAAGTCGATTGCTTGCCCGATCTGCGGCAAGGCCGCTTTGACGGCGGCGGCGACTTTGGCGTCTTCGGCGTTTATGATGCGCGCGATTTCGAGGGACGACTTCAAGTCGAGATTCTTGGCGGCACGGTTCGGCTGCTCGGTTGGGAGGGAACTCAGCTTTTCGGCTTTCCGGTTTACACGTCTCAAAAGTATTCTTCCTTTATGGCTTCACTGGCGCTGGCTGGTCTTTGAACAGCGAACGATACTTGGGATCCTCTTCGATTTCCATTTGCCAGGAGTCGTTGCCGTTGGTTACTAGATAACTGCGGAATCCCAACAGCCACCAGAGTTCGTTAGTCGGAGAATTCACGCCCTCCGTGAAAAAATTCTTGGCCCATTCCTCGGTTGCCTTCCTGTTGTGTACAACAAGAGCGGGCCCGCCTTCATAATTTTCGTCGACCGTCGCGTAGATGTCTCCCCCAAATCTGCGGTGCACGCCTTCCGCAGCCACTTTTCTACGCGCGGGGTGGTCCCGCTGTGCGTTTGGTTTTGGCCCAGCAGTAGTCATCGGGGGAGCGGTGTCGGTTGTGCTCCTAGTCGGACTCGTAGCTCCCATGCCTCTGAAAACCGTCTCACCCGCACTCAGTGGGCGAATGCATGCCCCCCACTGCGTGGTGCGGCAGGCATAGATCAAATACGAAGGAATATCCCGAGGCTGCATGGTATACCCGTTTTTCTCGATGGCGAAAACGTCCGCGTATTCGGAAAGTACGATCGCATTTCCTTTCCCGGCTCGAATGCGAAACTGCCGCGTCGAAGGCTCGTAATTCGCATAGCTGTAGCAGCGTCCGACGCAAGCCCGGTCAACCATGTGCGACAACGGATCCACTGGAAGCGAAAGAACCGGAAGCGCGTTTATCACGCGTTGTCCGAATGGGAGTTGAGCAACCTGGGCATCCACGCTATCTTCCCAGCGGTTAAGTTTGCGCGTGTCCTGGTAGAGCATGAAGGAGAAGGCTGCCAGGATCCCAACCATCGCAGTCTTCTCGTAAATTCGAAGTGGAACTTGCGCGAGCAGAGCGCAAGCCATAATGCCCGCAGGCAAGGAAAGACGATTGGCGACGTAACCGAATGCCACCGCATACTGCGGAAAGAAAATATCGTTCGGGAGGAGCACGACCGCAGTTGCGTTTAAAACCCAAAGCTGGAAAGGCATAGTAAGCGCCAGATTCTTCTTGCCGTAGCTTTTTACCTGTCGGATGATGAGCAGGATCGAAACCAGCAATACCGGCGCGACGATGTACAGATACTTCAGGCCGAAAATCAATGCCTGGTCGGCTCCGCTCACCAACAATATTTGTTGCCAGAACCAGCGGCATTCGAAATCGCTCATCAGGATTTGCCGCGCAGCCCAGAGCACAACCGCGCACACGCACAGAATTATCCGGACTTGGCGTAACGGCCGGTTGCGAGCGACCGCGAGATATGCAACTGTGCCCAGTGCCCATACCGCCGGAAAAGGGTGGGTTATCCAAGCGAGAATCAGAAGAGGACTCGCTGCCAGACCGATCCGCCACCCCCTGCGCCAGAAAATCGTTAAATACCAAAGGCAAATCCCGAATGAAAGATAGAAATTAAAGAAACCGATCTCGTAGGCAAATCCGTAGGCCAATATCCAAACACAAGGCAGGACCAGCCACCAGTTTTTTCTGCCCGCCAGGACAAAGATAAATGCGATAGCTCCCCAACCGAAAACGAGCACCGATGCCGAGACGAGAATTCTCTGCGCCGCCCCGGGTCCCGCGTGCTGGAACAGCCACTGCAGGGCCACGTCAGACAATATATTGTTGGAGCGATGCTCGATCCAGAGTCCCGGAGCCTTCCCTTCAGTGATTAACGTTGCCAGCCACGCATTGTACAAATGGCTGGAGAGATCTCCCGCTTGAATGCGTGATTGCCAGAAACAAGGAACCAGGAGTAGGGCGGAAACCAGGAGAACTCGAGACGCATCGCGCCAACGCCAGCGTTCTGGACGATCCAACGGTTGCAGAAGCTTACCCGCCTGCACACTCAGGCCTGAAGCTGCCACGTCCCCGCCTGGCATCGCGTCCAATCAATGCCCTCCTAATGATTCAACGACGGCGTCGTGAAACTTGGGGCGGAGTTGCTTGATGGCTTCATTCTTGCAGTCGGGCCAGGTGCGGTTGGTGAGCAGCGTTATGGACAACTGGCGTGCGGGGTCGATCCACAGCGAAGTTCCGGTGTAGCCGAGATGGCCGAATGAATTGGCCGAGAAATATTTTCCGGATTGCGATAGCAATGACGGTGTGTCCCAGCCCAGAGTGCGGGATGTGCCTGGTGGAGAAGTTTCGCGCCGTGTGAATACTGCCACGGTTTCCGGCCGAAGGATGGGGCACCCTCCGGAGAGTACGGCATGTGCAAAGATCGCGAGATCCCCGGCGCTTGCAAATAAACCTGCGTGTGGAGCGACGCCGCCCATCACACTGGCATTTTCGTCTTGCACTTCTCCTTGAATGATGCGATGGCGGAACGATTCATCGTTCGCAGTGGGCGGAATGGATGCTCGCCACGCCGACGGTGGATTAAACGCAGTGTGTGTCATGGCCAAAGGCCCGAAGACTTCGTGCTGGCAGACGCGGCCGAGAGACTCTTCCGCGATGCGCTCGAGTGCAACTCCGAGGATGATGAAACCGATATCGCTGTATTTGGCATTGGAGCCGGGATCGCTGGCAAGAGGAGTGGCGAATGCGGCGGAAAGAAGGTCGTCTCGCGTCTTGGTGCGCAGAAACAGTTTTTCGTAGGCGGGCAATCCCGAGGAGTGCGCCAGCAACATGCGCAGGGTGACGGCATCGCGTGGGGGATCTTCTCCGGCAAACTCCGCCACTACAGCCACGACGGGCAAGTCGAGGTCGAGTAGTCCGCGCTCGTATAGGATCATGGCCATGCTGGTGGTGGCGACCGCTTTCGTGAGCGAAGCGATATCGAATACGGTATCCACGTTTGCGTCGGGAGAATTTGTTTCGTAGGTGAAACGCCCGAAGGCTTTCAGTGCTATCAGATTGCCACGGTGCGTGACGGCGACCGAGGCCGCGGGAAAGACATGATCAGCGATGGCCTGTCGGAGCAGCTCGAAAGCAGAAGCAAAAACAGTGTCCTGCTGCTGAAAGGCCGGGATTGGTGCTCTGATTCCGACGGCGGAATTCACTCCCGGAAAAGGCTTCGGCGAAGAGGTTGTATGCTCGATGTTCGGTTTATAACAAAGTTCTCTTGGCGCGTAAAGATGACGACTGCCCCAGAACTTAACGCCAACCGAATAGTCATGAACCCTTTGTCAGTTTGCGGTTCGCAGTTAGCGGGTCCAGTGGTAGCCCACGCTTATCTGGATTCCGTTGAATTCTGTATTCCTCGTACCCAAGTTGGCGTTTGAGATGTGCGACCAGCGGCAGCCGATATCTACGAATTGCCGGCTCTTGGTAAAGAGCTGAATGCCGCCGCCGCCGCGCGCAGTGAAATTAAAATCCGAAGTATCTCCCGCGGGAAAGTTAGTATTGGTGCGCACCGCGCCCCCGGCTAATTCGATGTAAGGCGCCATGTGACTGGTATGGAGGCTGGAATTCCAGCGCAAAATGACCGGTTCAAAGCCTCCACCGTAAATCGACTCGGCGCGGAATTGGCGAAAGAGAGGGAACACGGAGAATCCGTATTCGAGGCGTCCGCGCCGCCAACCCTTGCCGGCTTCACCGGTCAGTTCTTTGCCCAGGAACACTCCCGCAGTCAAGATTTGCGCTTCCGCGAACGAGTTGGTGTTCTCTTCGCCGGTCTCGCCTGCGGCCCAGATGGCAAAGTCCCAAGTGCGCGGCTCTGCTTCAGATTGCGCGTGAAGTGGATGTACGAGAAAAAACAAAAGAAGAAACGGAATTGCGAAACGGAATCGGAAAATGACGTTCATGGATCGATCCATATTCTTTTTTAACATGCCCAGACGGGAGGAATCCCCGTCTTCCATTTGGCACAAATGGCACTCCCTTACTTCGGTTTGTTGAGCGGGTTGCGGAGCTTGTGTAGAGTCAAAGTATCCGAATGAACAGTCCGCATTCACCCCTTCGACGGTACTTCTTAGGTTTTGTTTGGATGACCTTTTTCTTTGGTTCGCTGCCTGCACTCGCTGCCGCGCGAAAGGCAGCTCCCTCGGTCGGTCTCGGTGTTATTGATCCAATTGTGCAGGAAGCCATCCGCGACGGGCAGATCCCAGGGGCTGTCGTGCTGGTTGGACACGACGGACAGGTGATTTATCGCAAGGCGTTCGGCGAGCGCTCTCTCGAACCGCGGCGCGAAGCCATGACCGTCGACACGATTTTCGATCTGGCTTCGCTGACAAAAGTGGTTGCGACTACCACCGCGGTTATGCAATTGGTGCAGAAAGGACAGATTCGCGTCAATGAGCCGGTCGCGAAGTATATTCCGGAGTTCGCGGAAGACGGCAAAGAGCAGATTACGATTCGAGAACTGCTCACGCATTTCTCCGGTCTGCCAAAAGATTTGGATTTGTCGCAACCCTGGGAAGGCCGCGAAACGGGGTTGCGGATGGCCTATACCGAGAAGCCAATCTACGCGCCGGCTTCGCGATTCGTTTACAGCGATGTGGACTTCATTGTGTTGGGTGCGCTGGTCGAGCGCGTATCTGGAATGTCGCTGCAGGAGTACTGCCAGAAAAAAATTTTTCTGCCGCTCAAGATGACGCACACGCGGTTTCTGCCTCCGGCATCCTGGTTGCCGAAGATCGCACCCACGCAGTATGACGAGCACGAGAAGATGCTGCGCGGGGTAGTACACGATCCCACCGTGCGGCGAATGGGCGGCGTAGCCGGACAGGCCGGATTGTTCTCGACTGCGGACGACCTGGCTAAGTTTGCTCAGGCCTTACTGGATGGCAGCACGATTCTATCTCCGTTAATGGTGGAGAAAATGACGACGCCCGAACAGCCGCCGACATCGCCCGTGCTACGCGGGTTTGGCTGGGATATTGATTCTCCGTACTCGAGCAATCGCGGGGATTTATTGCCGGTAGGATCGTTCGGGCACACCGGATTTACGGGGACATCGTTGTGGATCGATCCAACCACGCGGACGTACATCATCGTGCTGACAAATGCGGTTCATCCGCGCGGGAAGGGAAGTGCGATCGCGTTGCGCTCGAAGATTGCCACGGCAGTAGCTGCGGCTCTGCCGCTCACTCCGGCGGAAAAAAACGCTCTGCAATGCCGCAGCATCACGGGATACAACGAGGCGGACACGGGCGCCCGCCGAGTGGAGTCTCGTAACGGCGCGGTGCGGACGGGAATCGACGTACTCGAAGCTCGCGGCTTCGATCTCATTCGCGGAACGGCAGGTAAGAAAAAAATTGGATTGCTGACCAATCAAACCGGCGTGGATCTGCAGGGACGCCGCACCATCGACGTGCTGGCGCAGGCGCCGGGAGTTTCGCTGGATGCAATCTTCAGCCCGGAACATGGAGTCACGGGTTCATTGGACACGACTGACATCGGCAATTCGAAGGACACAATCACGGGCGTGCCGGTTTACAGCGTGTATGGGGCAACGGATGCGGCGCGGCGACCTGCGCTCGAAGTATTGAAGACCCTGGATGCAGTGGTGATCGATATTGAGGACGCCGGCGTGCGCTTCTACACCTACGAAACTACGCTGGGATATTTCCTGGAAGCCGCAGCCAAGGCGGGCATTGACATCATCGTGCTCGACCGGCCGAATCCGATTACTGGATCATTTGTGCAAGGACCGATTGCCGACCCCGGCCATGAAAGTTTCACAAACTATAATTCTGTGCCTATCCGTCATGGCATGACCATGGGCGAATTGGCGAAAATGTTTAATGGCGAGCGCGGCATCAATGCGCGGTTGCAGGTTGTCCCGCTCGAGGGATGGATGCGAGGCGACTGGTACGATTCGACCGGGCTGGCGTGGGTCAATCCGTCGCCGAATTTGCGCAGCCTCACGGAAGCGACGTTGTACGCCGGCGTCGCGCTGGTCGAGGGTACGAATGTTTCGGTGGGACGCGGTACGGATACTCCTTTTGAATTGCTGGGGGCGCCGTGGGTCAACGGTGCGGAACTGGCGCAGTATCTCAACGCGAGGGATATCTCCGGCGTACGTTTCATGCCCCTGAGTTTTACTCCGACAGCCAGCACTTATGCGGGGCAGAAATGCCAAGGGATCAACATTATTCTCGTGGATCGCAATGGGTTCGATGCGCCGGAACTCGGAGTGGAACTGGCGTCGGCGCTGCACAAGCTTTATCCCGAGCAATTTCACATGGAGCGGATGAACGAGTTGCTGGTGAACCAGTCCGCGTTCGACGCGATTTCGAAGGGCGAAGATCCGAGACGGATTGCGGACGACTGGCGCGAGCCGTTGGAAAAATTTATGCAGGTGCGAGAGAAATACTTGATTTACAAGTAAGTAACCTTGGTTGGCCTGACTGAATTCCTCATCGACAGAATGCCTTGACGTGTCTGAAGCGCAAGTAGCAGCCTGTGGCTTTCGAATCCGTAGCTGATTCGCTTCCCCGAACCGCTATTGCGATCAAAATGACTCACACAGCCAAACTTCCGAGTGCGCTTGGGCCTCATATTGGCTAGAATAGGTGCGCTTGTTTCGAGCCACTCGCCCAAGGAGACGCAAACCGCGATGTCAGCCAGTCCCAAGATCCCGATGCCGAATTCTTTTTATCGCTGTGCCGGTCCGAACTGCGGGCTGCTGAAACGCTCGACCGACCGCTGGTGGCTGATGTGGACGTCCTTCGGTGAATACAATCGGCCGCTGTTGTATCTGTGTCCATGGGACGAAGAGATCGCAGCTCGCGAGGGCACGCTGCATGTGTGCGGGGAGCTTTGCGCGCAGAAGCTGCAGTCGCAGTACATGGGAAATGTGCGGGAAAACGAACTTAGGCGCTCGGCGGGGTAAAGCTTCAATCGGTATCGGCCGCTAACTTTCTTTATCTTTCTCGCATCGTACCTGCATCGGGGAGTTGTTCTGGCACAAATGTTTTCGAGAGGAGTTTCATGCGCCTCATACTCGGCGTGTTAGTTTTGACTGCTTTCGCTGCGGGCCAATCGAGCCCGGCAACCAAGCCGGATCCCGCGCCTGCCGCGTCTCCAACCGCAGCCAGCGCACTCACAATTCCCGCCGGAACCAAAGTTCCGGTTGAGTTGAAACATGCGGTTTCGAGCAAGGGAACGCATGAAGGCGATGGGGTCTACGCGGAGACTACGTTTCCGGTTGTGGTTGACGGCCGAGTGCTCATTCCGGCCGGCACGTACGTGCAAGGGAGAATCAGCCACATCCAGCGTGGAGGACACGTCAAGGGGCGCGCCGAAGTTCTCATGCACTTTACCACTCTGATCTATCCCAGCGGCTACACCGTGCTTTTGCCGGGAGCGGTGGAGAATGCTCCGGGCGTGGATAAGACGTCGGTAAAAGACCAAGAGGGTACGATCCGTTCGGACAGCCAGGCCGGCGAAAAAGCCGCGACGGTGGGCACTTCTGCGGGCACCGGCGCCGTAGTTGGCGGGCTGAGCAACGGTGGCAAAGGTGCGCTGGTTGGCGCGGGAGTCGGCGGCGCGATCGGAACTGCGATCGCTATGTTCCATCGCGGAAACGATGTGAAACTGGATGCGGGTACAACCCTGGAGATCGTGATTCAGCGCGACGTTCCGCTCGACGCCAGCCGTGTGCCGACGACCACGCGGGCGTCGACTTCCACGCCGTGAGATGGAGTCGCGGACACCGAGAGCTTAACCAGGCTGCAGGCCCCGTGCCTACACTACCTCCCTAACACAAACATCGCATTTACGTGGGCCGTCACTGAGATGGTTTGCGGGCTGAATTCCTCGGTGGGCGCGGGCGTTGCGGCCATTGCCGACATTTTCGCCATGGGCTGCATCGGCAGGGGACGGATATTTTCGAATGTGTCCACTGAGGCGTAAGAGAGCTCTCCCAAAGCGCGCCCACTGGCGTGAGCCAAAGCTTCGGCGGTGGCGCGGGCGCGGCGAAACGCGTCCTCTACAGCTTTGCCCTTGGCAGAGTCGATGTCGTCGAGCGTATAGCTAATGGATTGCGAATCGCTAATATCAGCGTCGGACAATTGCTGCACAATGGACGCGATCTTCGTAAAATCCTTCAGCTTTAACGACACGCTCTCGTTGACTCGGTATGCGACCAGCTTGCGTTTCGCTTGCTTGTAGTCGTAGACCGGTTCAATGGAGAAATAGCCGAGATGGGCTGCCGCCGGTTCGATACCATTGTTGCGCAGAATCTGGCGTACCTGTTCCGCCGCCTTCGAGGCCTGATCGTAGGCCGCGCGCGAATTGTCTTGCTGCGCCGAAATATTGAATTGCACCAGAGCGGTATCGGGATTCGCCTCGAATTTCCCATCCGCTCCAACGAAGACGGTGTTCGGCTGCGCCGTTATCGTGGGACGATCTTGTCCGAAAGCCAGCCCGGCGAAAAGTAAAACCACAAGTAAAATCACTGCAGATTTCATATGCGCCTCCCGCATAACTGCAAAGACAGTTATACGCTTGAGCTTCAACTGATAGAAGAATGTAAAACTCAGGATAACTTGCGGAGCAAGGATAGGCCCGCTGAAAAGATTTAAACGCGAGAATCCCCGCTGTGAAGAAACCAGGAAGCGATCTGGTATGGAGCCAAAAGCCGCTGGAATTTATCAAGCGGCGTGCTGCGTTGGGTCATCTCAACTAGGTTCCTGTCCCCTCCAACGTAACCTTCTGCGTGTTACCGTGAAACGGCTTGGCCAGCCCAAAGAGCGCAGGCTATTCCCTTGTGATCGAGTTCTGGATTTCTGAATTCATTGAGGCTCAATTTTAAAAACTGCACCGAAACAGCCGGAGGCACAGTCTTCAGTCGTACTGTATAGATTGCCAGCTTTGTCGATGACTAGATTGGCGAACGGGTACCGTGGACCTTTATCGCCGAATGCATGGGCGACGCTGTGGGTCCAGCCCCCATCCGAGTTCGGCGTCAACTTATAGACTGTCCCAAAGCCTTTGCTGGCGCCAGAATTTTTGGTCGTGCCCCAAATGTTTCCCGCCGCGTCGAAGACTAACGTACCCCACGGAAAGGCTCCCGGATTATCCCCGAAGGTATAGAGGACGCTCTCCGCCCAATCCCCATCCGCGCCCGGTGTAAGCTTGAAGACGACGCCAAAGTGCCTACCGCCTCCGGCCGTGACGCCGTAAATGTTTCCGGCTGCATCGAGGGTTACGCCGGTTTCGGGATTTCGTCCGTCCGTGCAGTATTTAAGAGCGCAAAAGCCATAAAGTACGGTCTTCTTCCACGTACCGTTTGCCATGGGGGCTAGTTTGTAAACGGAGCCTTTGCCATGGGGGCCGCCGGTAGAAGTTGTGCCATAAAGATTGCCAGCCCGATCAAAGACAAGCGTGGCGATACCACCGCTACCGTTGCCACGGGTAAATGAGTACAGGATGCTCTCCGTCCAAGTGCCGTTTGAGTTAGGTGACAGTTTAAAGACGACACCAAAATTGGAACTGCCGCCGCTACCGGTCGTACCGTAGAGATTCCCGGTCGCGTCGAAAACCAGGCCAGCCTCAGGGGTGCCCCCGTCAGCGCCACCGGTGAAGTTGTGCAACACACTCTCGCTCCACGTCCC
Organism: Terriglobales bacterium; assembly: GCA_050012915.1. Taxonomy (GTDB): domain Bacteria; phylum Acidobacteriota; class Terriglobia; order Terriglobales; family Acidobacteriaceae; genus JABDBE01. The sequence continues at coordinate 19,127 of JBEKGG010000030.1, forward strand.
ATTTGAGTTCGGCGCTAGTTTGAAGACGACGCCACTAGACGAGACCCCGCCGTAGCTCGTCATACCGTAAAGGTTTCCAGCGGCGTCGGAAACCAGACCACCGAAGGCACCACTGCCGTCTGTATAATCAAACGAGTGCAGCACGGTTTCGGTCCACTTCCCGTCTTTGGCCGGTGTGAGCCGAAAAACAGTCCCACATCCCAAGCCGCAGATGGGACTGGTTTTGCCACCTTCGGAGGTTGTGCCGTAAAGGTTTCCCGCCGCGTCGAAGATCAGGCCTGACCAAGGGTACTTACCGTCCTGACCCGTAAATTCGTGCAGTGTTTTGTAGCTGAACTGCGCCCGTGCCACTGGCGTCAATCCCGTCATCGCTAATACGGCCAGAAAAACAGCCGTGCTCAGGCCCACCAAGCTTTTCCTGTGCGGCATAAAACACCTCTTGAGTCTTTCCGGGGGAACAACGTAGACGGATGTCGCCGACGAATCCCCTGATCCTAGGCTGCACATGCCGCAAATGCAAGGTGGGCGAAAGAGTGGGTAGTGTTTTAAACACGCACATTTCAGGTACCACCCAAATGTGTGCTTTAAGTGATTGACCTGAGAGTACTGCTTTAGGATGAACCCTTGGCGGTGGAGTAGGCGGCGAAACGGTTGACCTGGGAGTCGATCTCTTTGCGCAGATCGGGCCAGATTTCTTTGGGCATCTCGAGAAACACTGCAACTACTGTGGGATCGAACTGCTTTCCGGAGAAGAGCTTAATCTCCGCCAGGGCGTTCTCCAGGGGCTGGGCTTTCCGGTAGGGACGGTCGCAAGTCATGGCATCGAGCGTGTCGGCGACAGAAAACAAGCGCGCTCCCAGCGGAATCTCGTCGCCTTTCAGTTGCCGCGGGTAGCCGCTTCCATCGAAATGCTCTTGATGAGCGTAAACAATCTCCGAAGCCTCTTTGAGAAACGGAATTTTTTTCAGAATCTGGTAGCCGTGATAACAGTGCTCGCGCATAACCTTGATTTCATCCGGATCGAGCTTGCCAGGCTTGCGCAGAATAGCGTCGGGAATCGCCATTTTGCCGATGTCGTGCAGAAACGCGCCTCGAGCAATCACGTCAATCTGCTCTTTGGATAGCCCCATGGCGCGGGCGATGGCGATGGTGTACACGGTAACGCGTCTCGAGTGGCCTTCGGTCTCGGCGTCCTTGAGGTCGAGCGCGCCGCCGAGCGCTTCGAGCGTCATGCTGTAGGAACGTTCAAGATCGGCCATCGCGTTCCGCAGCTGTTCGGTGCGGGCTTCGACCATGGTTTCGAGTTCGGTCTGATACTGGCGGTTCTCCATCTTAAGGCGGCGATTTTCAAGGGCACGGCGCACCGTCGCCAGCAGTTGTTCACGTTCGAAAGGTTTCAGCAGGTAGTCGTAAGCGCCATTGCGAATCGCAGCCAAAGCAACGGCAATATCATGCACCGCGGTCACCATCACCACGGGCATATCGGGATAGCCTTCTTTGGTGCGTTCGAGCAGGCCCATGCCGTCGAGGTCCGCCATCATGAGATCCGAGAGCATAAGCTCGAATTCTTCTCCGGCATCGAGTATGGCTAGAGCCTTGAGGCCGGAAGAAGCCTGCCGCGTCTTATAGTTGGCAGCGGCAAGCATGGAACAAACAATTTCGCGGATGGCGTCTTCGTCTTCGACAACCAGGATGCGCTCGGATGGCATAACTGAGGTCAGTGTACCTCGAATTGGGGATGAATGAGGAGGCACAAAAGTGGCATGTTCCTAAAGTAATCAGCCACTAAGGGAAAGCGCATCAGGTGAGTCGATCGGCATGTTATTAAGAAAGGTGCGCCTACTCCCTTATCGCGATGAATAGTTCTGTCTTATTTAGCTGGTTCGCTTTGGTGGACCTTCCGCTGCCAAAGTTCGTGGCGGTGGAATCAGCCGCGCTGGTCATCCTGGCCGCGGGTTTACTGGTATTTCGCACCTTCCGCGAGCGTTATCTGCTGATCTGGATCCTGGGATGGCTGGCTTACTTCGTTTCCAATTGGACCATTCACCACCCCGGACCGGACTCGGTCTCGCGTTATACGGTTGCCGTTTCGCAATCGCAATTTGTGCTGGCAGTTTGCCTGTTTTCCGCAGCGGTATTTGTTTATAGCCATGCCCGCAAAGTGCTGGTGCCGCTGCTGGCCTTTTCCATTGCAGTCACCGCTTATGCGGCCGTCCGGGCATTGTGGTGGCCGGACTCGTTCGCTTTGCGCGTAGTGCTCGAAGTTTCTTACCGCGTCATCACCTTTGGCGCGGCACTCCAATTGATCCGCTTCCGCTGGGCTCGCTGGGAAATCGCTCCCTGGATGCTGAGTATCAGCTTGATAGCCGTGCATCTGGATTGGGCTCCGCTGAGCATTCATCTGCCGCCCGAATTCACCCTGGCCGTCGATCTGCTTCTCGGATTGAGCATGCTGCTGATGGTGTTTGACGATTCGAGGATGCGCACCCGCCGTCTGGGCGTGCTCAACGCCTTGACCACCACCATCACGCGTTCGCAGCAGCACGGCCCCATGACCGAGACTGCATTGGGCGAACTCAAGAACCTGATGGGAACGCAAGCTGCCTGGTTCCGCCTGCTCGAAAGCGAGAGGCTGGTGTTGACCAGCCAGATTGGCCTTTCCCAAGAATATCTGCGCGATCGCTTCTCCATTCCTATCGATGATTCGACCAAGGCCATGCTCGCCGACACCGTCCCCATGGTGATTGAAACCTCCAAGGCAGACGACAGCGCGCGACCTCATCTGAAACGCGAAGGCTTTCACCATGTCGTGACCCTGCCGGTGTTGGGCAAGAAGTCGGTGGTCGGAACTTTGTCGCTGGGCAGCCGTCATCGGCTCTCTTACACGCCCGACGACATGGAATTTCTCGTCACCAGCGCACATCAGTTGGGACTCGCTGTCGAGAATCTTCGATTAGTCGAACAAATCCTTCGCTCCCATCGGCAATGGGCAAACACTTTTGATTCCATCCAAGACTTGGTTTTGGTACACGACGCCGAGTTCGTGGTCATGAAAGCGAACATGGCGCTGCTGCAGCGCCTGGGGCAAGCTCCCGCGGACGTCATCGGTCAACCCTGTGAATTTGTCCTGCCGCGCAAGAACGAATGGAGCGGATGCCCGTACTGCGCCGCCGCCGACGAAGGCATTCAGGAAGCGCAGGACCCGTGCTTCGGTGGCAATTGCATGATTTCCACTTCGTCCTACAGCGAGCACGGAAGCCAGCAAAAAGGGACGATTCACGTAGTCCACGACACCACCGATCGCCACGATGCGGAAGAAAAGTACCGGCTGATCTTCGAGCAGGCCCAGGAAGGCGTCTTCGTGGCCACGCCCGGAGGAAAGCTGCTCGATTGCAATGACGCTTTCGTGTCCATGCTCGGCTACGGCAGTCGTGCAGAACTTATGGCGATGGATCTGGACACGGAACTCTCCGCCTCGGCCGAGCAAACCGACGCCTTTCATCGCGAGATCGAAGCCCACAACTATGTGCGCAACTTTGAGATGACGTTGCGTCGAAAAGACGCGACCTCGATCACCGTGCTGGAGAGTTGTTTTGCGACTCGCAATGCCCTCGGCAAAATCGAACGCTATCAGGGATTCCTGCTCGACATCACCGAGAAGAAACGCGCCGAAGATGAAATCCGCAAACGCAATCGCGAACTCAATGCGCTGAACGCGATGGCGGTGATCGCAACGCAGTCTTTCGATCTGGACGAAATCCTGAACCTGACTTTGCGCCAAGTCATTTCTTTGCTGGGCGCGCAGACCGGATCGATCTACCTTGGAGACGCCGACCTAACCACTTTCCGCCGCCGCGCCGGTTGGGGACAGCGCAGCGCCGACCGCGCCCGCTTGTCCGAAGTGCAGTTTCACGGCGGCTTCGGCGATCTGGTTACTCGTTCGCGCACAGAAGTTGTCACGCCTGAATATCTACCGCATCTTCCTCCGTTGGTCGCGGAATTTATTCGCGCCGACGGTTCGAATTCCTGGATCTGGGTGCTGCTCTGGAGCAAAGATTCGCCCATCGGCATGATGGGAATCAGCAGCCGCGAGAATCGCGTCTACACCAGCAACGATGAAAACCTGCTGGTTGCGATTGGCCGCCAGTTGGCAACGACCATCGAAAAAGTCCGCCTCTACGAAGAGACTTGCCGCGCCTACGAAGACCTGCGCAAGACGCAAGAGCAGTTGCTGCAGAGCGAGAAGATGTCCGCCGTGGGACAGTTGATTGCCGGCGTCGCGCACGAACTCAACAATCCCCTGACCGCGATTCTGGGCTACGCGCAGCTTCTCGAAAGTGAAGGACTGAGCGATCGCGCCTCCGACTTTGTCAGCAAGCTCTTCAAGCAGGCGCAACGCACGCATCGTGTGGTGCAAAGCCTGTTGTCTTTCGCCCGCCAGCGCAAGCCGCAAAAAGAGCACGTCGACATTTGCAAGGTGCTCGACGAAACGCTCGCGTTGCGCGACTACGATCTGAAGGTCAACGAAATTCGCCTGCAGCGTGAATTCGAACTCCCTGCTCCCGCCGTCACCGCCGACCCGCATCAACTGGAGCAGGTATTTCTCAACATCATCAATAACGCCGTCGACGCCATGCTCGAAGCTGGACACGGCGGCTCGTTGAAGGTGCGCGTCTACATCAAGGATGGAAACGTCCACACCGAATTTCGCGATTCCGGTCCCGGCATCAAGGAACCGCATCGCATCTTTGAGCCGTTCTATACGACGAAAGGCGTGGGCAAAGGCACTGGCCTCGGGCTGAGCATCTGCTACGGCATTATCCAGGAACATGGCGGACAAATCCGCGCCGACAATGGGAGCAGCGGCGGAGGCGTAGTTGAGGTCGTGTTGCCATCCGCGGGACAAAGCGCACCTGCAGAAAAAGCCGCGCCTGCCACCCGCCGCGAAGCGGCGCTCGCGGGACGCGTCCTGCTAATCGAGAACGAAGAAGCTGTGCTCGAATTCGAGCGCGACGTTCTGACCGGCGCCGGAGCCGAAGTGGTTACCTCGATGAAAATCGAAGAACTGAAATCTTTGCTGCCGAAGCAGTCATTCGACGCCGTGATCATCGACGGCAACGCGCAAGGCAACGGCAGTGTCCGCGAAATCTACGCATGGCTCGCGGAAAATTGTCCCGGCATGGAGAAGCATTTGTTATTCACCTTCTCGAGTGTCGCCGAGCCCGACATTCGTACTTTCCTGCTGGAAAAAAGCGTGCCTTGCCTGGTAAAACCCTTTGAAGTGGCCGACCTGATCAACCACGCCCGCCGTCT
>JBEKGG010000031.1:0-24157 GCA_050012915.1 Terriglobales bacterium
AGCCGCGCGTCGACCACGAATCCGGAAGCTTACCGGCTTTACCTGGAAGGCCGTCAGCTATGGTATGGCCGCACGCCGGCGGGCATCAAGAAAAGCATCGACCTGTTTCAGCAGGCAATCGGCGCCGATCCCAACTATGCCCTGGCGTATTCTGGGCTCGCCGATACCTATAACATCGCCCCTAGTTATGGCGTTGGAATCACTTCGAAACAAGGGGAAGTGCTGGCCGATGAAGCGGCCCGCAAAGCTCTCGAACTGGATGACTTTCTGTCCGAGGCCCATGCCGCGCGCGGCTTCGCCCTCTCGAACCTGAGAAGGTGGAGCGAGGCGGAACCGGAATTTCATCGCGCCATTGCGTTGAACCCCAACAACGCCGCTGCCCGTTACTTTTACGCCTTCGGCTATCTTGCTCCGCAAAACCGCATGGACGAAGGCCTGGAGCAATACCGGACGGCGATATCGCTCGATCCTCTTTCATCGATCGTCAACACGAATTACGGTGTGATGCTGATGGAAGCCCGGCGCTATCCCGAGGCCCTCGCCCAGTTCCAGAAGGTTCTCGCACGCGATCCCAATTTTCCTGCGGTGCACTACAAGCTATCGCAGTTCTACGCCACTACCGGACGCTTCGCCGACGCTGTCAATGAACTCCAGGGGGCATTTCCGAAGCCCATTCCGATGAGTGAAGATGCGAAAGGCTATCTCCAACTCACATTGCGGTTGGAAGGCTCGGATCGCTCGACCGCCGCAGCCGTGGCAGCGGCGCTCGTTGGAAATCGCGACGAAGCGTTTGAATATCTGGAAAAAGCTTATTCCGATGGAGACAATGAACTGCTGATCGGCATTCGCTATCCTGCGCTGGACTCGCTGCGCTCCGACCCGCGCTTCGCTGACCTGATGCGGCGACTGGGACTGCCACAGTAGCATTGCGATTTCCCGCTGGAATGGGCGTTACTCGTGTAACCTGCCGCGATGGATTCGTAGGTGAGCGCGGGCTCTCATTCCGTGTAAGATCGCTGTAGGAGCTTCTGTTATGGAGAGAATTATGAGACGAATTTCTGTTGTCCTGCTGCTGGTGGCTTTGAGTTTTGTAGGGTCGATACCGGCTCAGGCTCAAATCTTTACCGGGCCCAACAGTGCGCGTCAGGCGGAAAAGGCGGGCAAGAAGCAGCAAAAAGCGCAAGCCAAGGCCGCCAGGAAACAGCAGAAAGCAATGGCCAAAAGCGAGAAGGCGCAGCGGAAAGCGTTCAAGAGGTCGCAACGGCACGCTTAGATAGTGGTGGTACGTCTGCTTCTCAGCGCCCTCCTCCGGGAATCCCCGTGTTCTGGGATCAAAAATATTTGCCAGCGACGCCCATCCGGATATTATTCACGACAATTTCACATTCCGGTCAAGACTTGTTCGAGCAGCTGAATTGAAATAGCCTCGGGTGGCTGAAGAGCCGCAGGCTTTCAACTGCGCTATGACGGCCATTCCTCGGCAAACGCAGTTGCCGCACGTAGCATCCATTTTGCGATAATAGTGGTGAATTTGGGGCTACTATACTGGTTACAAGTCTTGACGACATTGGTGTGAGTGGCATGAATAAACCCTTCGATTCGGAGCCGGAGCCGGCGAGGCTGAGACTGGGCCCGCTCGAGTGCAGGGTCCTGGAAGAGGTCTGGTCGCGAAAGAGTCTGACGGTTCGTGAACTTCTGGCGGATGGCAAGATTCAACTCGCCTATACGACGGTCATGACAACCCTTGACCGGCTGTTCAAGAAAGGTCTGCTGGATCGAATTGAAGAGGGCAAAGCGTTTCGTTACTCGGCTCGTTGTACCCAGGAAGATGCGCCGCGCTTTGTAGCCGTCACTGGGATGCAGCGATGGATTGAGTCCACACAGCCTTCATCCTTATTACTGTCATATTTTGTGGAGGCAATTAGCGCCCATGACGAACGACTGTTGGACGAGCTAAGAAATCTGGTGGACCAGAAGCGTTCCGAACTGAAGAATAAGGGGGAGAAAGAAGTATGATCTTCGCCGTGCGAGGCATTCTGGTCGCGCTGGGATTCTTCGGTGTCCTATATTGCCTGCTTTCGCTGCTGGTTGTATGCCTGTGGCGATGCGCTGGTTCAATGTGCCGAAACTCCAGAGGCTTGGCGGGGACACTCTTCGGCTTGAGGATTTTTCCTTTGGTGGGATCTGCGTTGGTGACCCTGGCTTTTGCGTTCCCGGCATTCCTGCTGCTTGAGTCGGGAGCGATTGATGAAGATGCAGGGACGCTGATATTCAGCGCGTGCACAATTTTATTGTTTGCGGCAGGGTTACTCCGAGTCGTGACCGCGCAAGCCAGCACTTCGCGTGTCGTAGCCGACTGGTCGAAGGGCGCGCGTGTTCTGCCGACCGACGCGACGGGAAAGACGCTGGTAACAAAACCAGGATTGCCGCCGCTTTTGTTGTCTGGTGTTTTTACCCCAACAGTGCTGGTTTCGGAAACTGCGGTGGGCCTATTGAGTCCTGGTGAACTGGAGATTGCGGTCCGCCATGAACTGGGACACGTGCGGTCGCGGGATAATTTGAAAAAGCTGATTCTTCGCGCGGCTGCGTTTCCGGGTATGGCGAGCTTGGAGCGAGCATGGCAGGAGGCGGCGGAATTTGCCGCCGACGAAGCCGCAGTCTCGAACGGCAGCGAAGCGATTGATTTGGCAACTGCTTTGATCAAGCTCTGCGATTTGCCTCCGTTGCAAAGCCCGCCCGTGTTCACGACTGGACTGGTGAATCTGGCCGAGCTGGTGAAACTGCGGGTGGAGCGACTGCTCGCCTGGGATGAAACCAGCTCCCGCGTCAGGCGAATGCGCTGGTGGTGGTCGCTTCCCGCGGTTGTGGCAACGGTTGCGTTTACCGTCGCCCACTACGGTCAAGTTTTGTGGTTTACTCACCAGGCGACCGAATGGTTCATCCACTGAAGAAGGGGCGGGGCCTCATCATTTTTATTTTTAGTCGATGAGGTCATTCGCGCGGAATTGCCCTCCGCGTTAAGCCGTCACAATAATGTCGCTAGCCGCTCCCGCGGCGATGGTCGTTCCGCCGCGCAAAGAACGCTTGCTCGGTATGACAGTCAAACTGAGGCGCGACACAACTACGAGTCCGTTGGTAGTAGCAGGAGTTGTTCTGTTATTTTTTCGGTGCGTTGATTCCAACCCACAACCCAGAGCGCTGAATATCCGGAACCAAGGTCAGGGGGTCAGATGCGTCGAGAGGCTAAGCGAAATTTTCGAACTCCCAATTGCTGGGCGCTATGTAGCGCGGCGCTGGTATTGGCGAGTTGCGTATTGCTGGCGGCGCAAAATGTGGTCTTGACCGGTGCGCTGAGCGGGCGGATCACGGATCAGAGCGGGGCGGTGGTGCCGGGTGCGGTGGTGGTTGTGCAGAATCTCAACACCGGGGTAAAGCAATCGGTTCCGACAGACCGCGCGGGACTTTACCGCTTTCCAGTGCTTACTCCAGGCTTTTATTCCATCGCGGCAAGTTTTAAAGGCTTTCGCGATGTCCAGGGCCTGGTGCGGGTGCAGGTGGGGAACACCACAACGCTCGACGTTAAGTTGCAGGTGGGCGCCAGCGGAGACAAGATCAAAGTGACCGGGACCACGCCGCTGTTGCGGCCGGAGGAATCTTCCGCCAGCACTGTGCTGGACCGATCGTTTACCCAGGACTTACCGCTCAACGGACGCAAATACACCGACTTCATTGTGCTCACGCCGAATACCAGCTATGACGGCGATACCGGTCTGGTGAGCGTTGCCGGACAACAAGGTGGCGAGGACTCGGGATACGCCAACGGAAACGGCTCCAATGCTTTCACGGTTGATGGAAGCAACGCGACCAACAATTATTTCTCTGACATTGTGGGCCGTAATCGCATTCCTTATTTATATGGCGAGGATTCGATCCAGGAGTTTCAAGTTTCGGTCAGTCCATATTCGGCGGTTTATGGCGGGGGAGCGGGCTTCATCAATGCCGTGACCCGATCGGGGAGCAACGGGTTTCACGGCAGCGCATTTTATTACAACCGGAACTCGGTGTTCGGAGCTAACGACGCTCTCGACAAAGCCAATGGCTTCCCTAAACCGGAGGATGCTTTGCAGCAATTCGGGGCCGGCGTGGGCGGACCCATCGTGCGCAACCGTTTATGGTTTTTCGTGGATTATGAGCAGCAACTGCGGAACGATCCGATTCCCGTGATCAACTCAGCGTTGGCAACGACGCCCGCGAACTTGCCTGCTTTTTTGAGCGCGAACTTTGGAATTCCGGCGGGAGTCACGCTGCCCGCGCCGAACGGCCCCTTGCCCATACCAGGCAGCGATACCGCGCCCGATCCGACGAATCCGGTTTATCTCCAGCAGGTATCAAACGTGGTGAACGCGCTCAATTCGAATCTTGGCGTGGCACCCAGGAAGCGTAACGACTGGGTGATTACGCCGCGACTGGACTATCAGCCCAGTTCCCGCGATGCCCTGTTCCTGACGGTGAATTTCAATCGCTTCAATTCGCCCGGTGGCGTCATTATTGATCCGACGGTGGGGAATTATGGGACACAGACGCTGGCCAACGCTTACGTGCATACTTTCCAAACCAGCGTGGGCTGGACGCACACATTTTCTTCCCACCTGTTGAACGAATTCCACGTGAGCACTTCGCAGGACAACGAGATTTCAACGCCGACAGGTGCGGCTCCGAACACGCCGACGGTGGTTCTGGATAGTCCCGCTGCTTTTATTCTTGGCAACGCTCCTTTTTCTGTGGGCAGGGTGTTTGAACGACAGTACTCGCTGTCGGATCGCGTCGACTACGTGATCGGCAAGCACACTTTGCAATTCGGTTTTGACTTCAACTGGACTCGTGACGCGGACACCGATGACGGCGGCGCGGATCCGAATGAGGCGATCGATTTCGGCTCGCCGCTCGGCCTTTATGAGTTTCCGAATCTCGAGTCCTTTGCCCTGGGGCAATACATTAATTTCAGCCAGGCATCGGGGAAGCCGACTTTTGCTTTCTCGGTGCCTTACTACGGATTTTATGTGCAGGATTCGTTCCGGGCGCTGCCGCAGTTGACGATAGAAATGGGTTTGCGCGAAGACTTCCAGAATTTCCCACAGCCGCAGGAGAATCCTGCGTTTCCACTCACCGGACAATATCCAAACCAGTTTCAACGCGTGGCGCCGCGACTGGGATTTTCCTGGCAGCCAGCGTCGAAGACGGTGGTGCGCGGCGGATTTGGCATGTTCTATGACAACATGAACGGCTTGAACTACCGGAATGCAGTGATCTCGAACGGACTGGCATCGCAGCAGTCGGAGGTAAGTTCGAGTTACGACGGAGGACTTCCGAACCAACAGGTGCCGACGTTCCCCAATATTCTTCCGGCGAATTCCCCTTTGTTCTCGGCTTCCCCGGACATTTCGCTGGTGGCTCCGCAGTTTCGCGTGCCTTATATATTGCAGTCGAGTTTGCAGATTGAGCGCGAGATTTCCGAGAACACAACCGTGAGCATTGGCACCATGTGGAATCACGGTGTGCACATTCTTTCGGGCAGCGCCTATGACGCGAACCTGATACCCTTGACGGGCACGACGACGTACATCACCTGCCCGCCTGGTACCACCACTGCGCCGTGCAGTGGCCCGACAATTTCGTTGCCCAACATGGACAACGGCTTGATGACGGAAGGCCGGATCAGCGCTAACCTGGGGCAAATCAACGAACTGATCAGCCCTGCACAAAATTACTACAATTCTCTGTTTGTGCAGGTGCAGCGCCGCATGACGAACGGCCTTTCGCTGCAATTTTCTTACACCTACGCCAAGAGCATCATGCTGGATGGGATGGATTTTAATAATCAGTTCGACTTCAGCAATACCTACGCGCCTTCGCTGTTGGATCAGCGGCATCGAATCAGCCTGGCGGCGGTCTACCGGCCGCGGCTGGAAACGCTGACGAGTTCGGATGCCGGCCGGGCGTTGCTCTCGGGTTGGACGCTGAGCACGGTCATGGATTTTTCATCGGGCCGGCCGTATGCGGGGTTGTTGAGTCCGGCCTGCACCAGTTCAACTTTGTCGTTCAGCAATTGCGACGGGGCCAACGACAACCTGAACGACAGCGCCTTCAACCAGGACACGGCAAACAGCGCAGGGGGCATCAATGGCGCAGGGCCGACGCCGGGCATTGGCCTGAATTCTTTTTACGGTCCGTGGCTGGAGAGGATCGACGTCGGGCTGGCGCGGAGTTTTGCGATCCGAGAAGGCAAGGAATTGCAATTTCAAGTGCAAGCCTTCAATCTGTTCAACCATGCCAACTATTACGTGCAGAATGGCGACGGCATCAACCAACTGCAATACAATCCGATCGGAACAAACTGCGGCGACGGCGCAAGTGTGAATCAGACCTGCTATCTGGTGCCGAACTCGGGGCCCGGTAATTTCGGGGCGTTTCAGGAAATCAGCCCGAACGGCCTTCCCCGCACCTTGCAGTTCTCAGCGCGATTTACTTTCTAGGCCGCGGTCTAAAAGGTATTGCCTGATGGTCGCCGTCGTCGGGCGAGCATTCATCTCATGAATTTATAGCCTTTAGTGAGTGGCGAATGCTTCGAGCTCAGGACAATCCGGTGTTTCGCGCTTCAAAACGGATTCGATTGCTCCGAAAAGATCTTTCGCCGAAAGCGGCTTGGCGACGTAGCCATCCATGCCTGCCTGAAGACAATGTTCCTTGTCGCCGATCATGGCGTTGGCAGTCATGGCGATGATTGGGAGATGGGTTCCGCTGCTCTTTTCTCTGTGCCGAATGGCCGCGGTGGCTTCGAGACCGTCCATCTCCGGCATCTGAATGTCCATCAAGGCCAGGTCGAATTTCTGCCGCTCAACTGCTTCGACAGCGGCTTTGCCGGTTTCCGCGAGAACAACCGTGTGGCCACGTTTTTGCAGCAGCCGCAGAGCCAGGGTTTGATTTACGCGATTGTCTTCCGCCACCAGGATGGTCAGCGCCGCGCGACTCTCACGCAGAGAGTGCGTAGTGAGCAAGGCTCGCTTTTCCTGATGAACGTCTCGCCGCCCCAGCACCAGCTTGATGACCTGGAGCAGGTCCGACCGTTCGATGGGCTTGGTCAGGTATGCGCTGATGCCGATCTCACGGCATTTCGCCGCGTCGCCGCGCAATCCGACCGAAGTGAGCATGACGATTTCGGATGTGCCGAACTTCGGATCACTCTTGATCTTCGCTGCTGTCGCGTATCCATCCATCTCGGGCATGCGTGCGTCGAGTAACACCAGGGGGAATCGAGTCCCAAGAGTTTGCGTCTTTTCGAGCGTGGCAAGCGCCTCTGGTCCGCCCTCAACCATGGTAGGACTCATGCCCCAACCATGGAGGGTTTCTTGCAAGAGCCGGCGATTGGTAGCGTTGTCGTCGACAATCAACACTGGCAGGTTCGCCAATTCCGGCAAACCAACTTCTCCGAGCTGCGCTGGATTCTTTTGTAACCCGAAGCGGGCATTGAAATGGAATGTGCTTCCGAAATCAGGTTTGCTCTCCACCCAGATGCGGCCTCCCAAAGCTCCGACAAGGCGGGAGGAAATTGTGAGGCCGAGCCCGGTGCCTCCAAATTTACGGCTCATTGAATTATCGGCCTGAGTGAAGCCTTCGAAGATGGACTGCTGTTTTTCGAGAGGAATGCCCACGCCGGTGTCGGTTACAGAGAAGTGGAGAGTGACGTCGTTTTCAGTTTCTTCCTGCTTCTCGACCCGGAGGACAACCTCACCTTTCGCAGTGAACTTCACCGCATTGCCGACCAGGTTCAGTACGATCTGACGCAGACGGGTCGGATCTCCAAGCAGCGCCTCCGGCACATCGGGGCGAAGGTCGAACACCAGTTCGATACTCTGCTGGTGGGCGCGCAGACTCAACGCCTTCATGGCATTGTCGAGGCTAATGCGCAAATTGAATTCAATGATCTCGAGGTCCATTTTCCCGGCTTCGATCTTGGAGAAGTCCAGGATGTCATTGATCAACGAGAGCAGAGAATCCGCCGAAACTTTCACCATGTCCAGATATTCGCGCTGCTCCACTGTGAGTTCAGTTTCGAGAGCGAGTTCGGTCATGCCGATGATGCCGTTCATCGGAGTGCGGATTTCGTGGCTCATGATGGCGAGAAATTGACCTTTGGCTTTGGTCGCCGCTTTGGCTTCTTCGACTGCCACGCGTGTCTTGACCAGATTTTTGGTCCTGTCGGCGCCAAAAGCGAGCAGCGTCACCGAAGAGAGGTATAAAAAGAAACGATAAATGTCGCTGGTTTTCTGCGCGTTTTCATAATCGCGGACATAGGCGAGCGAGATTGCGTCGATGCTGGGCGCGGTCGGAAGCGCGTTCAGCTCTTCGGTGAGCGCTTCAACCTGGGGTTTGGTATTGATGATGGCTGCAGCGTGCGCGGTCGCACTGTTCAGGGTGTCAGCGAGCTCCGGATGTCGAGCTTTATCTTTCGTGAGCAGCGCGAGTTCGGCGTTCACCTGTCCGGCCAGATCGGAATGAGGCGTCAAATCGTAGAGCAGAATGTCTCTCAAAAGATTTGAAAGGTGCGCTTTGAGTTGGGGGTCGTTTGCGGTTGCAGCGGTTTGGGACGCTTCCGCGATCAAGGTGGGAAAGTAGCGGAGAGAGTTCTTGAGGATCGCGTTTCGCGACTTGAAATTTTCTACCAGCCCAACCTTTTCGGATCTGAGTTGCGATTCCTGCTTAAGAAGTTGGTGGATCTGTTTTTGCTGGTCCCCCTGAACGAAGGGGGGAACATGTTGCAGATCGTTTTCGACTGCATGCATTTCGTCCAGCTTTTGCACAAAGGGGTCATAGGAGGCGAGTAGATCGAACCGCGAATTGAGTAGATCGCGGTTCACTTCGGTGTCCAACTGTTTCAGTTGGTTCAGGCCATGCATGAACCGGTAATGCTGCTGCGGATCGACGGGCCGTTGTTGAATAAACAGGAAGGTCAAGAGCGATACTGCACTTATACCGACGGCGACGTTTCTGATTGACGCCGCGGTCATAAAGGCTTCCCATTCAACTCGCCGGTCAAAGTTTTCAGGAACTCTACGATCAATTCCACTTCCTGGTCCGAGAGATGGCGGCCCAGCTGATATTTGGCCATCATGCGAACCGCATCGGCCAGGGTCGCGGCGCTCCCGTCATGAAAATATGGCGCGGTCAATTCGACGTTCCGCAGGCTCGGAACTTTGAACATGTACATATCGCGAGGATCGCCGGTTACATTGAAGCGCCCCTGATCGGCTTTTGTGATGTGGCCTCGATCGGTAAAGTATGGCGCCATCACTCCCAGTTTTTGATACATGTTTCCGCCGACACTGACGCCCTGATGACAACTGGCGCAGCCGAACGACTTGAAAAGTTTGTAACCCTCCTGCTCGCGGCTGCTCAGGGCGGTGGCGTCATGGCGGAGAAACCGGTCGAAGCGGGAGTTGGGCGTAGATAAAGAGCGCTCAAACTCGGCAATGGCATCCCGGACATGCTCGCTTTGAATTTCATCGCCATAGATTTGTTGAAAAGCTTTTACATATTCCGGAGAGCGCTTTAGCTTCTCGATCACCTCGGGCCACGTGGATCCCATTTCAATCTCGGACTGCACTGGTCCGTCGATCTGCATTTCAAGCGTTGCCGCGCGGCCATCCCAAAACTGGCTGAAGTTGAAACCGCTATTGAGAACGGTAGGAGCGTTAATCACGCCTACAGCGCCATTGATGCCGGTTGATCGGGCCTTACGGTCGGTTCCTCCGGTCTTAAGATTGTGGCAGTGCGCGCAGGAGAGTTGATCGTTGTGGGAAAGTTGCGGATCGTGAAACAGCTTTCTCCCCAGTTCAATTTTTCTCGGGTCAAGACCGGTCAAGGGTTCAATCGGCTGAATCGGTTCGTTTGACTGTACGGCCTCTGAGACTGCATTTTCTGTTGATGAGGTCTCGGCCGGCACCCAAAAGTGGAGAAAGACAACGCACATCCCCACGCAGCAGATCAGGCCTCCGCACCAACTCAGCACTCTGGTGGTGTCGAAACTTTTGGCGCTGAGTAGAGATAGCTTCATTCACAGGTCCTGTGCATTCAATGGCCTTGGCGAGATCCGGGACAATAGGTTCGGATAAGAAATACATCGGCCATTGAACCGGGAACTTGAGGCGTGGGGAGTGTCGGGGCGCCGTTCGTTGACTAGGGCATGCTCCACCGTTAAGATGAAGCGGTTTGGAGCCGCGTACCGTTTAAATGATTGATCAAGTTATTTCGCACTACCGCATTGTCGAGAAGCTGGGCGGCGGCGGTATGGGGGTGGTGTACAAGGCTGAAGACACCCGGCTTCACCGTTTCGTTGCCCTGAAGTTCTTGCCCGACGAGGTAGCACAAGATGCTTTGGCGCTGGCGCGCTTTCAGCGTGAGGCGCAAGCCGCTTCCGCTCTGAACCATCCTAATATTTGCACGATTTATGACCTGGGCGAGCATGACGGCCACGCTTTCATCGCCATGGAATTTCTGGATGGGATCACCTTGAAGCACCGGATTGCCGGCCGGGCTTTGGATCTGGAAAGCATTTTGCCGTTATCGATTGAAATCGCGGAGGCGCTCGACGCGGCGCATGCCGAAAGAATCGTGCACCGCGACATCAAACCGGCGAATATTTTCATCACGAAACGCGGCCACGCGAAGATTCTGGACTTCGGGTTAGCCAAGGTGAAGACCGCGTCCGGAGGCGCGGAAGGCCTGACCGCAGCGACAGCAGACCCTGAACTGCTGACCAGCCCTGGCACGGCGGTCGGGACCGTGGCTTATATGTCGCCGGAACAGGCGAAGGGAAAAGAGCTTGATCCGCGCACCGATCTTTTTTCATTCGGTTCAGTCTTGTACGAAATGGCGACGGGCAGGCTGCCGTTTGAGGGCGAGACGTCGGCGGTTATTTTCGATGCCATTCTGAATCGAAACCCGGTTTCGCCGGTTCGTTTGAATCCGCAACTACCGGCGAAGCTTGAGGACATTATTAATAAGTTGCTCGAAAAAGATCGGGAGCTGCGCTATCAGTCGGCAGCAGAAGTGCGAAGCGATCTGAAGCGGCTCAAGCGGGACACGGAATCGGGACGTTCGGTAGCGTCTACGGGCAGCGAGGCTGCGCAAGCAACTTCGGCAACAGCTGCAGCGGTAAGCGGCGCGGTGCCGGCGGCGGCAGCGTCTTCTTCCGGCAGTTCGTCGCTAGCAACCGCGGCGCGGGAGCATAAAACCGGGCTTGGAGTCATGGTTGCTGTGGCTTTGTTGCTGGTAGCAGCGGCCGGATTCGGAATCTACTCGCTTTTGTCATCCAACCGCAGTGTGCCGTTTCAAAGCGTCAAGATTTCGAAGGTCAGTGGGACCCACAATGCGCGCCTGGGCCAGATGTCACCAGACAGCAAGTATCTGGTGTACGTGCTTAACGAAGAAGGGAACGAATCGTTGTGGCTGCGCCACATGGCTACGGAAAGCAACGTTCAAATCGTCAAGCCGGAGCGGGTTCATTACGATAACATTTGCTTTTCGCCCGACGGGAGCTACGTCTACTTCACGCACACGGAGTTGGCCAGCGGTCCGGCATCGCAAGATTACGATCTTTACCGCACTCCGGTGCTCGGCGGGAACCCGCAACTGCTTGTAAAGGACATCGATTCTATCCCGAGTTTTTCTCCCGATGCGCAACGCTTTGTATTCGTGCGGGCCAATGATCCTGAGCCCGGCAAATATTTCGTCCTGATTGCGAACGCAGATGGCAGCAACGAGAAAACTATTTTGACCGGGTCGATGAGCGTCCCGCTGTTTGGGCCTGTGTGGTCGCCCGATGGGAAAGTCATTGCTGCGTTGGCTTATCCGCTGAAGGAGGGTGAGGTGACGTCACTGCTGGCGATCGATCCGGTGAATGGCAGCCCGAAAACCATATACCGGTCGCCGGAGATTGTAATGTGGGATCAGGTGTGGCTGCCCAAGGGAAACGGTTTGGCCGTGATTGGCAGTGGCCCAGACACTTTCTACCGTCAGAAACAAATTGGCATTGTGAGTTATCCGCAGACGCAATTCCGACCGGTAACGGCGGACACGAATGATTATTGGAGTCTCAGCGTTTCTGCCGACGGCTCAACTATCGCCACGGTGATGCGTCAATCTATTCGCGACGTTTACGTCAGCACCGGCGGGAGGGCCGATTACTCGGACGCAAAACAGATCAGCTCGGGCGAACTGGTGTGGACGGTTTCGTGGAGCGGGAACGATAAGATCCTGGGCGAGGAAGACTCCACCATCAAGGCAATGGGTCTGGACGGGGCCGGCAATTCGTTACCTTCGGAAAAGGGAACCACTCCGCAAAGCCCTCGCGGTTGCGGAGACAGTCTCGTCGTCTTCACGCGAGCCATCGGCAAGACTGGCACGCGCAATATTTGGGTGAGCGCGGTGGACGGCACCGGACTGCGCCAGCTTACCACCGGGAAGTATGACGATCTGGCCGCTTGCTCTCCGGATGGGAAGTGGGTCTTCTACATCGACGTGTCTCATTTCGCGTACATGAAAGCGCCGGTCGGTGGCGGGACGCCCGAAGTATGGCTTAAGACGTCCGCGGAAAGCCAGGCGGGATTCGACGTCAGCCGTGATGGCAAATTGGCGGTGCTGGGAAGCTACGACTTCAAGGTGCGCAAACCCACGATTGTTCTGTCGTCGCTGGAAACGGGGCAGGCGGTGAAGAATTTCGAATTTGATCCGCGCCACCAGGGCGTCTTACGCTTCAGCCCCGACGGAAAAGGATTTGTGTATCCGATTCGCGATAAGGGCGTGGACAATCTTTACCTGCAGCCGTTGGATGGAAGCCTTGGGCGACAGCTGACCAACTTCACTTCGCAAAAAATTTATTCCTATCAATGGTCACCCGACGGCAAAAATCTCGCGCTGGTGCGGGGAGATTCGCAGTCGGACCTGGTGCTGATAAAGGACGCGAAGAGCAACGATGGGCGGTAGCTTGAGGCCTTCCCCGCGCGGCTAAGAATCTGAGCTGGGGCTTCCAAGCGCCCCGCACTCTTTCCAGAGTTTTTCCCAATTCCAGATCCCGGACATCACCGCTATGGGCAAGGGGAATCCGAGTTGATGCGCGAGCATAGACACCTGCCCGCGATGGTGGGCTTCGTGGGCGAGCATGTAACACAGCATTTCCATGCCAACCGGCCAGGGCTTACCCCAGCCGTCTCGGCGAAACTGCTTGACGCGGCCGCCGCCACCGCCGAGTGCCTCAGCGAGCATTTCGGTGCAGCGAGCGGCGCTCTCGGCTAATCCCGCGCGTGCCTGCTTCGGGGTGCAGCGTGAGCGGTCGAGCTGTCGTGGAACTTTCAGGTGCGGTGCTGAAAGCCTTATCCATTTCGTGCGGACATTGTGCATGTGGGTGAATATCGCAGCGATAGTGCGGACTTTGCCCGGCGCGTTTGCTTTCCATGCGGCCGGATCAAGATGCTCGATAAGAATCTGGTTCATGCGCTCGTTGGCGGCAAAGATACGGACTGCGGTCCGGCCGATTTGAGTATGAACTTTTGGTGGACGCGTGGTCACGGCTTCGTGCTCCTCGGAAATTACACGCGCGGCAATTTTTGAACTACCAGCACTTCAGTGATTCCCCCCAAGAAGAGACGGGAATCGATGACGGAAAAGCCCCGATTCTCGAACATATTCCGCAACTGCCGGCGGTCGGGAAAACGCTGAAGGCTTTCAGCTATATAACTGTAGACTTCATGATTGCGGTGCAAAAGCAAGCCCCAGAGTCCCGTCCATATCTTCAGACTCCAGTATTCCAATTTCTGCGGAATATTTGCTCCCGGTTTGGAGAAATCGAGAAAGGCCGCAACCCCACGCGGTTTCAAGACGCGGCTGATTTCGTCAATGACTATTTCGAGGTTGGGCGCATTCCGGAGAGCGTATCCACCGGTGACGATGTCCACGGATTCAGAGACGATTTGAAGCGATCCCATATCCTGGTTAATGAAACTGACATTTGGATGATGATTGCGGCGGCGGGCGATATCGAGCATCAGCTCGGTGATGTCGAGTCCCGCGACGCGGCCACGCGCGTATTTGTCGGCAAGCAGAAATGAGATGTCGCCGGTCCCGCAGGCGAGATCAACGCAAACCGGGGATTCTTGAGAAGGAAGCAATGAAATCAGTTCGCGCTTCCATGCGGCGTCGCGCCCGAAAGAAAGCGCCCGGGTGATGAAATCGTATCGGGGCGCGACCTCGGAAAAAAGTCTTTGGTTGTAATATTTTTTCTTCTCGGCGTGCTCA
Organism: Terriglobales bacterium; assembly: GCA_050012915.1. Lineage (GTDB taxonomy): Bacteria > Acidobacteriota > Terriglobia > Terriglobales > Acidobacteriaceae > JABDBE01. The sequence goes on from JBEKGG010000031.1 coordinate 14,350, forward strand.
AGATGATCGCCGAGTTTCAAAGCAAAGCGATCGGTCATTTTGCTCCCTGGTCAGCGGTCCGCGATGCGCTGGATACAAATCCCTGATGCAAGTCGATGATCACATCGGCGCCGACGGCCGCGTCGAAGAAGTATTCACATCGCACCGGCAGGCGGGAGTATTTTAGGCTGGTCATTGTTTAAAAACCAGTGGAGGTCCGCTGACTCGCTTCGCTTTCATATTAACCGTCACGTCGACGGTGTCGGCGATCTTAACGAACGGAATGCCTTTCGTCATTCCATAGTCCTGACGGTTGAAGGGCATGGTTCCCCTAATCTCTCCCGTGCCGGTCCCGATGCCGGCAACAGTCAGCGTCAGTTTCTCGGGTTTGGTCGCTCCACGTATGGAGAAGTCGCCATCCACCTCGAAAGTGTTATGGCTGGTCTGCACAATCTTTGTCGATACGAATGTGATCAGCGGATTCTCTTTGACGTCGAAGAAGTCTTTGCCTTTCAGTTTGCGGTCCTTCATGCCGCTTCCGGTGTTGACGCTGTCGGCCTGAATCTTGATTTCTAAAACGCCGGCGCTTGCATCCGTCGAAGTAAATGTCAGAGTCGAGCTCCACTTGTCGAACGTCCCGTTTATGGCTACCGACGACTCAACCGAGAATTTGATCGAGCTTTCTTCCGGCGTAATCACGTAAACGGGAACCTGGGCTCGACTTAGGGGCGGGAGCGCAACGGCTGTTAACAGGCCGAGGACAACTATCCGCAGGATTTTGGCCGCGAATCTTTCAGACATAGACTTCCTCCATGAGGACGCGAAATAAATTCGTGCAACCGTTGGAGTATTTCACTATTGCTGGCTCAACGGTACTGCAAATGTGAGGGCAGATTTTGTCAGTTTTGCCAGGTATGGGCACACGTCCCTCGAATGACAATGGTAACGGGTAGTTCCCGACATCGATGGTTTATCCTTGACTGAGCTCAAGCCGAACCGCAATGAATATCCAGTTTGACCCTTTATCATCGACGTATCCGATCACCGAAGGCGTTTCTTTGCGCTTGGACGGATCAGAAAACGGCGTGGGTCTTTCATGATAAGGCCAAGCTTGAAGACTGGCTGCGGTGCGACTCGCCGTCGATTCTGGTTGGCGATGGCGGGGTTTGCCATGGCGCTCGCGCTGGTGCCCTTCTCCTACAATGTCGAAAGTCGCCTGGAAACGGTTGTTCACATCAAGGGCGCAGAATCCGAAAAAGTTGACAGCGAATTGGCGCAGCGTTTCGAGTCTCCGTACGCCCACCGCCTGGTTCTGGTGATCAGTGGTATTCCCGACCCGGATTCAGCAAAAGGCGCCGACGCATTGGGCTTCTTAACCACTTCATTGCGTAGCGTGCCTGGAGTGGTGGGTGCCGTCTCGAGTCTGGATTGGCCAGATCCTCTGTTCACCGGGAACAATGGCGGGGCCTTGATCATCGTCGGCTTGGACCCGCACGATCAAAATGTCGAGGCCTTAGTCCCCAAATTAAGGGCAAGCGCAGACTGGATGGAAGGTCAGCTCAGGTCGCAATATCCCAAAATCAAACTGGAGATTACGGGTGAAACGCCACTGAACTTCGATCTTCGCAAGGTCAGCGCAGATGATGTCAGGCACGCCGAAGAACGCGCGATGCCGGTAACTCTGGTGCTGCTGTTGCTGGCTTTCGGCAGCCTTGTGGCCGCGCTGCTGCCTCTGGGAGTTGGAGTACTCTCAATCGCGATGTCGATGGGTATGGCCGCGATACTGGCGCATTATCTGCAGCTATCGATACTGGTGCAAAATCTGGCGACGATGCTCGGCCTTGGATTAGGTATCGATTATGCATTGCTGATGGTGAGCCGGTTTCGCGAAGCATTGAACGAGGGGCATGATCCGGGCCAGGCTGCCGATATTGCTGCCGGGTGTGCGGGGCGGACGCTGATGATCTCGGCCACAACAGTTGCAATCGGATTTTCAGCGCTGCTGACCGTGCCCATCAGCGAACTGCGCTCCATTGGGATTGCTGGTCTGCTGGTAACGGTTTTGAGTGTCATGTTGTGCACGTTCATTCTGCCTTGGGTGCTGGGTGTGCTGGGGTGTCGCATCGATGCCGCCGGACTGCGTCGTCCGGCCAGACAATTCAAAACGCGGGAGAGTCTGTGCGCCGCGAGTGAGCGGTGGGTGGGGTGGGGCACCTTTATAACTCGCCGGCCTTGGGCAGCTCTTCTTATCGCCGGGATTCCGCTACTGATTCTTGCATCCCAGGCGCGGCGAATCTCTCCCGGGGTTCCTGACCGTAATGCGCTCCCGGCCGCAGCCGAGTCGGTGAAGGCACTGCACACGCTTCAAGTGATGGGGCGGTCGGGTATTGTGCCGTCCCTCAGAGTGATTCTGGCGTTGCCGCCGCAGTCTCCGCCGCTTTCGCCGGCGGGCTGGCTTGCCGTGAGTCGCTTGACGAATCGCTTCCAGAGCGATCCGAGGGCGCAAGAGGTCATCTCGCTTCCGACGCTCACGGGAATGTCTGAGACAGCAGATGCAGTCGAGCAAGTGCCCGAGCCAATCCGCAAGAGTTTTCTTCGCAGCGATGGCCAAGCTACCTTGATTGAGTTGCTGCCCACCTCCACTAGTTCGCCGAACGAACAGGTTCGATGGGTGCGAGAGGTGCGTTCCATCGATGTCGGAGCGATAACCGGCGTGCCCGGCGCGGTGCTGCGGGTTGGCGGCGTTCCCGCACTGGAGGCGGATTATGACTCGGTAGTCAAGGAGCGGTTGCCGAAGGTGGTCCTCGGCGTGATATTGGGGAGCTTGCTGGCGCTCCTGATCGGGTTACGTTCTTTATTTGCGGCGGTCAAAGCGATTCTGCTCAATCTGCTCTCGGTTGGGGCTTCGTTCGGTGCGTTAGTTCTCGTTTTTCAAGAGGGACACGGTAGCAAACTCTTTGGGCTCGATGGACCGACCGGCACTGTATACCCGATCGTGCCGATTCTCGCGTTCGCCATCGTCTTCGGATTGAGCATGGACTATGAGGTCTTCCTGGTCGCCCGAGTGCTCGAGGAACGGCGGCGCGGTCTCTCCGAGAGAGCAGCGGTAATCGAGGGCCTGGCGCGAACGGCCGGGCTGATCACGAGCGCGGCGGCAATTATGATCGCCGTCTTCGCCGCATTCACCGTGGGAAGTTTTCTGGTGGTCCAAATGCTGGGCTTTACGCTCGCAGTGGCGGTGTTCATTGACGCTACCGTGGTGCGGATGGTGGTTGGTCCGGCACTGTTGCAACTTGCCGGGGACTGGAATTGGTGGCCCTTTGGTTTACATGGGGCTCCTGCAATTTCTGAAAAGGAGCTGGTGCCGTGATGGCGAAAAAATTCGCCATGCGATTTATTTTGCCTTCTCTGCTTGAGCAGCGGGCTGGCTGAGATCGAAGTCCTTGCGTCCGAGATTGGCCTTTCCCGAGCCGAATTCGATTGCAAGGATCGAGGAGCCGGGCTTGCCCTGCAGCTTTGCCTCAACTTGCGATGCGGACCAAAGGCCGCCGACCTGGCGCAGCCCGTAGTAAATGAGTTCCTTTTGCGGTCCGGTCCCGCGAGAGGTTTTCACCACATGCACAGGGTACAAAATGTTGCGGTCAATCCACGATGTTACCGAATTGTAGTAAGACCGGTCCTGAGGGCCGGGCATGCTCTTAAGCACAAAGCAATCCCGTGCGCCGTATTTCTCGGACGGCAGGAGTTCCTGATTCTTCCAGAAGAACTGGCTCTCTACCATGTCTTCATAGGTGAAGTCTGTTCCCACGAGAGGATCGTTCCAACGTTCGAATGGCAACGCGCTCGCGGCCTTCTGGCCGGGAAGTACGGCGTCGATGGTCATGTGCCCGGTCGCGCTCATATGCACAAGAAGGCTCGTCTTCTCGGAGCCCGGCCCCGAGATCTCGCACAGCAGACTCAGACCCTCGGGGAACCAGTGAGCCTTGGCGACAAACTTGTAGCTGGTGCGCTTGCCATCGCCTTCCACCCGGGTGAGGCGCCCGCTCACGCGGTAGTCCAATTTCTCGATACGCTGGCGCGATCCAGTCAGCACGGTTTCCAGATCAGGATTCGCCGCGAAGGCTCGCGAGGGATGACCCAGCGACAACAACACCAGCAAAGTGATAGAGACTTGAATCGTCGCACAGGCACGATTCGCCCATCTGGCCTCGGGATGCCGGCCAAACTTGCGGCTGCGAGAGAGCATTACGACGTGGCGGAGGAAAGTCATAATTTACAGAGCCAAAGCGCGTATCGATTACTGGCGATCAAACTGGACTACGCATGCTCTGGCAATTACGCCAGAGCTTTGAGGTCGAAGGGCAGCGAGCGCAGCCGTTTACCGGTGGCCGCAAAAATCGCGTTGCCAATTGCGGGCGCCAGCGGAGGCACGCCCGGCTCCCCGATACCGGAAGGCGCTTCTTCAGATTTCATGACATGCACCTCGACCTGAGGCATCTCGCGCATGCGAGTTGGTTCGTAGTCATCGAAATTACTCTGCTGCACGACACCCTGCTTCAGAGTTACCTGATTACGTAAAACCACGGCCAGCGCGAAGCCGATCGCGCCTTCGATCTGAGCGGTGATGACATCAGGATTGATGGGCACACCGCAGTCGACGGCGGCGACAACGCGTTCGACTTTGATGGTGGGCGGAGTTACCAAAACTTCTGCGACCATGCCGACGCGAGTATTAAATGAGTGATGGTAAGCAAAGCCGCGCGCGCGATTGGGCCCACCGCGCCAGGGACGATTCCATCCCGCTTTCTCGGCGACGAACCGCACCACCGCTGCATCGCGCGGCTGTTCCGAAAGCAGGTCGAGCCGGAAAGCAACTGGATCCTTGCCCGCAAGGTGTGCCAGTTCGTCGATTGTCGTCTCCATCACGTGGCCGGTGTGAGTGTGGCCCACGGAGCGAAACCACAACACGGTCACGGGAGATTTGGCATTGTGCACATCGACCGCGAAATTTTCTATCCGATAGGGAGTATCGACGATTCCCTCAACCGTGCTGTGGTCCAGGCCGTCCTTCACTCCCATCTGTTCAAATGGGGTTCCGATGAAGATCGACTTGCTGACTACCTTATGTTGCCAGCCCGCGATGCGTCCGTTGGCGTCGATTCCCGCCTTCACCCGATGCAAAACCATGGGCCGGTAGAAGCCGCCTTTGATGTCGTCTTCCCGCGTCCAGATCAGATGAACCGGAGCACGGCCATTAATCGCTTTTCCCACTTCGGCGAGTTCGCGCGCCCAATCTCCGACTGGATTAGCGCGGCGCCCGAAACTGCCGCCTCCCAGCAGAGTGTTGATTTTGACCTGCTGTGGTTTCAGTCCCAGCACGTGCGCGGTGACCATTTGATCGACCGTTTGTAATTGCGAGCCCAGCCAAATTTCAGCGCTATCGCTGCGCACTTCGATGGTGCCATTCAGCGGCTCCATGGGCGCGTGCGCCAAGTAGGGAAAAGTAAACTCAGCCTCGTGCGTTTTCGCCGCATGCGCCACGCCGGCCACAGCATTACCTTGATTGATCGCCGTCAGACCCTGTCCGTTTGCAAGCTGCCGGTACTCATCAAGAATTTCGGCGCTCGATCGCGTTTCAGCTGCGCTTGTGTCCCAAACCACTTTCAGAGCGTCGCGGCCTCGCAAGGCTGACCAGGTATCGTTGGCGAGAACGGCGACCGCCGTCGAGATTTGCACAACATCCACCACGCCATCGACTTTCCTGGCTTCCGTCGCATCGAACGAAACAATCTTTGCGCCGAAGACGTCGGGACGTTTGAGCACCGCCGTCAACATTCCAGGGCGGCGGATGTCCAAAGCGAAAATCGCTTTGCCCGTAGTTTTGCCGAGGGAATCAAGACGTGGAACGCGAGTTCCAATCAGTTCTCGAGCCTGGGGCGATTTGAGCGTGACTTCCTTGGGTACGGGTACGCGCATCGCATCCGCCGCGAGTTGGCCGAAGGTAGCTTTTTGTCCGGAGCCGGCGTGACTGACCACGCTATTCTGAACTTTGATCTCACTCGCAGGCACGCTCCATTTCGCGGCAGCGGCGGTGATGAACATGATGCGTGCGGCCGCTCCGACCTGGCGCATCTGCACCCACGATTCCGCCATCGAGCTCGATCCGCCGGTGCCCATGACCGGGCCGAAGAGCAGATTGTTGTAGAGCGTGGCGTCGGCGGGCGCGAACTCAAATCGTACTTTCGACCAGTCGGCCTCGAGTTCGTCTGCGATCAGCGTGGCCAATCCTGTGGTCACACCCTGCCCCATCTCAAAATGTTTGCTGAGGATGGTCACGGAATCGTCCGCGCCGATCTTCAGAAACACGTTGGGATCGAAAACAGCTTGTGGAACGGGAACCGGATCCTCCACCGGTTCGCCTCGAAAGGGAACGTGATCGCCTTTGAAGGGAACGTAGGCGCCGAGAATGAACGCGCCAGCGAAAGTTCCCGCGCCTTTTAGAAATCTTCGGCGGGATGAATCAACGGCCAACACATTCGTGGGATCGGCTGCACTTATGTTTGCCGAGGTGACGCGCGACGCGGGTATGTTCGATGAACTCATGACTACAAATCTCCTATGCCAGTGACTTGGCGGCTTCGTGAATGGCGCGCCGTATGCGGACGTAAGTCCCGCAGCGGCAGATATTGCCTTCCATCCCAGCGTCGATGTCCGCATCGGTCGGCGTTTTATTTCCGGTCAACAGAGTAATCGCCGACATGATTTGTCCCGACTGACAGTAGCCACACTGCACAACGTCGAGCCGTTGCCACGCGGTGGTCACCGCTTCCGCCACGTTGCCTGATACGCCTTCGATGGTGGTGATTTTCTTACCCGCCGCTTCGCCCACCATGATGGAGCATGACCTCGCCGCTTCACCATTAATGTGAACCGTGCAGGCTCCGCACATGCCATGACCGCAACCGAACTTTGTGCCGGTCAAGTTCAACCTGTCCCGGATCGCCCATAGCAGGGGCATTTCGCGATTGAGGTCGAGGGTGTGACTCTCACCGTTGATGTTCAGAGTGATCATAAAAATCTCCTTCTGGCCAGGTTCTGGTGGCCGCAAAACCTGCCACGATGCGATTCATCACTGCGGGCAAGGCATACCGCCTGCTACCCAAACTTTCGTGAGCTCGACGACCTGATCGTGCGGGATCGGAATCGGCTCACGGCCTTTGCCCGGATTCCATCCATAAAGAACGAGCGGTTCATTCTCCATGTGCTCAATCAGCATCGCACCCGTGCGGTTTCCATTGTGCGCCGGATCCTTCACCGTGCGGCACAGATCCCCGACTGATAATCCTTGCCACAGCATCGACACAGGCGCGAGCTGCCAGTGCAGTCCTCCCGGCGTTCCCGAGGTGTCATTGTTGCCCATATCGTTATGACAATTCCCGCAGCGCATAGCACTGACGCCATGATTGTCAGGTCCTCGAACTACTTGCGGTATGTGGGGTCGGCGCTCATCGCCTTGCAGAGGAGAATTGAGTTGATGACAATTGAGGCAGCGCGGGTGTTGTAGAACGGTCGCGATTTTTGCCCACGCAGCCAAGCTGTCGGCGGAATTGGCCGCTTCGGTCTGGCTCCAGGCTGTGCCCGTCAAGCTTGACGCGAGCGCAATCGCCGTCGCTAACCCGAGCAGCGAAAAGGCAGTCTTCGGAAAACTCTTCCGAGCTTGAGTCCGAACACGATCCTGAATGCCGGGTCGCTGGTTCAGCATCTGCACTCTCTCCGATCCGAAACCTGGGGCTGAAGCCAGGATCGAAAGTAAGTTAAAGGCGTTGGCAAATGATAGCTTCATTCCCGTGATCAACACAACACTGGCTAGCTCACCAGCGCGGGCAGTTATGCCGGGCCCCCGTCGACCTTTAGACACGGGCAAGAAAAATGTCTATTTTCGGACTCGCCGAACGACTATCTAATGCGCTTCGCACCGCCACGATTCAAGGGGGGAATATGAGTATGCGTAGGCGCTCGTATTCGATTTACCAAAAGCTGGAGGGACGGCAATCAACAGTGATGGCCGCATCATGGGGTTTGAAAACGACGGTGCATTTAAATCCGCGTCGCAGGAGGGAATCGAAGGAAATGCCCGGCGAGTGTGCCTTGCACAATTGGTCCGAAGGGTTAGGAGACCCACGTGCTCGTCGGTTGAAGGTTTGTCTCGACAGCTGCAACCGTAACCCGCATACTAGTTGGTATGTTAGCAGCTGGAAAGAAGCCGGGACGCAAGCTGCCCACGCCTCGCGATCCAAAGCGCACGCGAGTGCGTTTGTTGCAGGCTGCCTTCCAGGAGATGCACCGCTCAGGATTTCGAAGCACTGACCTGGATGCCATTCTGGCCAAGGCGGGCGTGACTAAAGGCGCATTGTATTACCACTTCGATAACAAGGAAGCACTGGGCTATGCGGTCGTGGACGAGGTCATCGCAAGTAAGGTTCACCAGAAGTGGGTGCAGCCCTTGCGGAACGCCAAGGACCCCATCGACATTCTGATTCGCATTTTCAAGTCCGAATCGTTGAAAAAAGAAGACGTTCAGCGTGGCTGCTACTTGCTTAACCTGTCACAAGAGATGTCGGGTCTTGATGAGGGATTCCGCAGAAGGACGGCAAGAGTTTACCAGGACTGGCATGACGGAATGGCGGAGGCGCTGCGCGAAGGACAGAAACGCCGGGTGGTGCGGAGTGAGATAAACGCGAGTGAAACGGCTACGTTCCTGCTTGCGGCGTGGGAGGGATACGCCGTTTTAGCGAAGAATGCGCAGGATGCGCGGATGCTGCGATCGGGACAGAGAAGGATGATTCGTCACTTGGAGTCGCTGCGCCCGGCGCGCGGCCGGGCGCGAGACTAGGCGCCGTCTTTTTGAGGGTCGTAATGTTAGCAACCGCCTCCCCGGGGGCCGGCGGGATGCGATCGCCCGGCTTTGCGCGAACGATGGTTCGTTAGCCCTAACTTGCACGTCTTACCCTATCAACATACATACCGGTCGGTATTATAAGGCAACTATCGACGATCAGTACCGCATCACAGTTTGAAGGCCGCACTGCATTTAAATCCGCGTCGAGGGAAAATCGATGAACGGAACGCTAATTAAGGCAATCGCATTGAGTACCTTCGTGGTGGGCGCTTGGCGAGCGCAAGCAAAGGATGACGCTAAACCTCCGTATCCCAGTATGGCGCCGTTGGATCAGTACCTGATAACGGATCGAAACGCTGAGATTGCTTTGGCACGTAGCGCGGCTCCGCCATCCATTTCCAACGACGCAACAGTTATGGTCCTCGGAAGGCATGGCTACGAAATTGCGGTCGAAGGCAAGAACGGCTTTGTCTGCCTCGTAGAACGTGCATGGAATGGCTCATTCGAGAAGGACCGGGAGTTTTGGAACCCTAAGAATCAAGGCCCGGATTGCCTCAATCCGCCTGCTGCTCGAACGGTGTTGCCGATCCTTTTGATGAGGACAAAATTGGTAGTGGCTGGAGAATCGAAAGAGGAAATCTATGAGAGCATGAAGGCCGCAGTTGAGAAAAACGAGTTGCCGGCCCTCGAGCCTGGCGGGATGGCCTACATGCTGTCGAAGGAAGGGCACCTTAACGACCGCGCCGGGCACTGGCTTCCTCATCTCATGTTTTACGTTCCCGTGAAAGACGCTCAGACTTGGGGTGCAGACACGCCTGGCTCTCCGGTAATGGTGAATTCGCACTATAACGGTGCTCCGGAGCCGGTGACCGAGTTCATGGTAGCGGTGTCCGAGTGGTCGGACGGAACGCCGGTGGATGATCATGCTCA
>JBEKGG010000032.1:0-23917 GCA_050012915.1 Terriglobales bacterium
ATGGAATAAATATTCTGGTAGACCGCATCGGCTGTACCTTGGTACCACTCGTCGCTGACCCGTTTCATGGGCGGCAATACTTCGATGAACTCGCCGACCTCGCGGCCCAGAATGTTCCAGCCCTCGCGCACGTGCCGGTTCAGCGATAACGCCTTGTATTGAGTGAGAATATAAACCCGGCGCAGATCAGAATTAAGGCAGTTCGAGAGAGTGATATCGATGATGCGGTAAATGCCGCCGAACGTCACCGCAGGCTTGGCGCGGTCGCGAGTGAGGGGATAGAGGCGCTCGCCGGCTCCTCCCGCTAATAAGACTCCGAGCGTATCTTTCATGGGCATGGCGTCCGCTCTTCGATGATGCTTGCGAGCCTTGCGGATGTATTGTGAATTCTTCGCGCCAACTCGACCGCGGCGCACGTGAAAAATACTAGCACAGCGGCAGACTTGGACCTGATTCCTGCACCGTTCCTTGTTGGAACGTTACTTATTTTGCGGAGGTAGATTCATGATCTTACCGAAACTTGGTCACAACCGCCGATAGACTTCTCGGTGATGGAGGTTGGGACCATTTGCGTCGAAGTCTTCGGACCAACATCCCCGATACAAGCGCTCACCCTCTGATTATGCCAAATCTTAACGGCACAACCTTGCGGTCATGTGTAAATACTTTCCGTTTCTCGGCAACTTTTTTCTCGGATCAAGCTTATTATCCAAAACCTAAGAATCTCGTTGAACAGCAGGTCTCCTTCGTGGTATTTTGCGCCCCTGTTGTGATTTGCAGCAGAAATTAAATCGAAAAAAGGTTCAAGAACTCGAAGGGGAGAAATTTATCCATGAAGGGATTTACAAAGCTGATTTTTGCCTTGGCTTTGGTCACGCTCTGCGCTGCCAGCACATTTGCGACGACCAAGTACGTAGTTGACAATGACGACAATCCAACCGCCAACACTGCTACTTTCTATACTGTCGGCACGAATGGCAAACTGACCCTGAAAAAGACTGTACCCACCGGGGGCACGGGATTGGGTGGCGGATATTTCGCCGATGCCAGGATCAACGTATCGCATAGCAAGACGCAACCGTGCGTCTATGTCTCCAATGCCACTTCCAACAACGTTTCTGCAATCAATGAAGAAACTTTGAAGAACAATGGACCGTTCAAAGCCGGTACCAACGATAGTGGCGCTGCGGGCGGCATCACCGTCGTCTCGACCACGAACTACGTTTACGCGGGCTTCAGCGGTGCGACTGCCGGAGCTGGCGAAGGCAGCATCGCGACTTACAAAGAGGAAGCGGGCTGCAAACTGAAGTATGTGAAATCGATTCCCGCAAAGGGCTTGGGCCAAGGCACATTCGGAGTCGGGCAACCGACGGGCATGGCTATCACACCGGATGGCAAAACGATGGTCGTAGGGTACGATGACGGCTCGATCCAGTCATTCAATGTTTCCGCGGGTGTACCGAAGCCGATCGGAAAGGCGGTAAACACTACCGGTTTCGCGGACGGCGATTACCCGGGGAGCGTGGACATCACCAAGGACGGAAAGTATGCGATCTTCGGTGACATCACCAGCACGTCCAGTTCCGGAGCAATCGTAGAGGTTGGTGAAATCGCGACCTTGAAAAACGGGAAAACGAAGGTTTACGGTCCCATCCAGACGGGCTTCAATTCTAACTTCATTACGCTGAGCCCGGACGAGTCGCTGGTCTACATCAGTAACAACCAGGGCGGCACCATAACCGCGGCGGCGTTCAACAAGACATCGGGCGTGGTCTCCGCAACCAAGTCTTGCATGTCCGCTGTGTTGAGCGGTTTCGGCACCGACTGGTTCTACGCGGGTGGCCTTACTACTGAAAACACTCAGACCGGTAACGGCACGGCAGTATATGTTGGCGAGCTTGGGTTTCCCGGCGAAGAAGGGGAGTCTAGCATCGGCCAAGTGAACGTGAAGTCTAGCGGTTCTGGCTGCACCTTGACCGAAGCGAAAGGCTCACCATATGCGAACCCCACCGGTTTCGTAATGTCGGTTGGGTCATATCCTCCTCGCCCGTTCTAACGGTAACCTCGCATTGAGCGGAATTGGGGCACGGCTACTCAGCCGTGCCCTTTTGTACGAAGCTACGAACGAGCCTCGCGCTTACTCCAACTCATGGCTCAAGAGGAACGGGTCAAGGCCGGGACGGCGGCGAGGGAGCCTGCGTTGAATCGGCGTCTGGCTTGCATGGGCACGCCGCCAGCTCATCGTTCGAGCGCCAAACGGCTCCCATCTGGAGCCGCATGACGAGTTCGTCGTAGTCGTCCCAGATCTCAGAAATCTTGCCGTCGCGAATCTGAAACATGAGCATCTCAGCTGCGTGGATTTTTCGCAGGTTGGCCGCCGGTGCGGCGGTATCCGCAAACAAACGCTCCTTGTAAGATCCGCTGAAGGTCAACCGCATTGCCACCCGATCCCCTTGCACGATCGTATCTTCAATTATGAAATTAAGATCGGGCATCGACTTGCGCCACGACATGATGACCTTTGCCAGATTGCCAGTATCGAGCAATCTTCTTTGCCCGTGAAAAGTTATGAAGACCGGGTGCGTGAACATGGTCGTGACTGCGTGAAGATCTCCACTGTTCCACATCTCGATATACTTCTTCGGCATGGCGTCTATCGGCTGGCTCTCGGCGGAACGACTCTCGGAGAGCGAACTCGCGGATTGACTGTCCGGAGTAGTTCCCGTGATTTGTCCCGAAGACCCCGTCGTAGTTTGCGCCGGCTTAGGTTGAGAAACAGACCCTGAAGATGGCTGTGCTCCATCCTGTGCCACTGCAAAGGACTGCCAGAGGATTGCCAACGCAAGAGTTGCACGTGTTAGATTCGCCAATTTCACTTTTCAGAAACCTCCTCACAACGAATGAAAAGATCTTAGTTTTCGCTGTTTTCTTCGGGAGCAGAAACCGTTCGCGTCAGCTCCGGACAGCAGCATCGGCTCGGTGATTCTCGCGGTTACACTCGTCGAGTCGCGGAAGGGCTTATGCCGCGGGAGGATCTGGCCAAGCTTTGGTCACGAAGTCCATCAGCAGCGTCACTTACCACTCTTGCGCAAGGGGCGGATTCCTCGGGCCAGATACTGCTGGTCCAGCGCTTGCCGTACGAGGGTCTTGATCACGGCTTGGCGGCTGATGTTCAATTCTTTCGCTGCCCAATCCAGCTCTTCCAGCATGCCTGAAGCCAGGTCAACATTCACCCTCTGGATCGGACCCATCATCTTGCCGGTGTTTGTGAAGAACCGGGAAACGTCTTCGCCTCGGTCGGCAATTCGGGCGATGGCTTCCGCCGGCATTGGTTTTCGCTTACGAGTGTTCTTCATAAAGTTTGTGCTCCTGATTGGTGGCTTTCCAGAGGGTTCCGAGATGGTAATATTCTCCCTCCTCGTCCTCTCGTATCTCGAAAATGACGGCGTACTACTGCTCGCCAACCCAACCGATTGCCCGGCATTGCTCGTGCCAATCCGAGCGCTCGTCGAGGTAGTACGGGTGCGAAAAGATTTCTTGCGCCTCTTCGAACCCGATGCCTCTCTTCGGGTTTGCTCGTAGCTGTCTACTCTTGCGCTCATCGAAGTCGAATCGCATGAGTATAACAGTTATACCACAGTGAAAGCCTGAGCGCTCCTCCCCCTGACGCCGGGGTGAGGTTCAATGTCCTACGGGCGCTCGCGGCCAAGGGATCTAAGGTCAAATGCGGGCAATTTCATGACACCGTCGATCAGACACGGGTGATGGTGACGAATACGTCCTCGCCGCTGAGGGAGAGCTTTGCCCCGCCGTTCTGCGTGGCGCTGGGTTCTAGCGTTTCTGCCAGCAGTTCATGGCGCAGATAGGATTCGTGCGCCGCAATCGCTTCCGCGACCCGCGGCGAAGCGGAATAGCTGACTGCGATGCGGTCGGAAATATTCAGGTTCAGCGCTTTCCGCTGATCCTGCACCAGCCGGTTGAAATCTCGGGCCAGGCCTTCCTGCAACAGTTCCGGCGTGAGCGTGGTGTCGAGCGCCAGAAATATCCCCAGCTCGAGAATGCTCTTGAGGTTCTCGGGACCTTCATAGGTGGTGAGGATTTCGTCGGGCGCCAATTCGAAGCTTTGCCCATCGACCTCCACGGTGTATGGCCCACCCTTCGATACACCTTTTGGATCGGCCTGACTCAAAGCCTGCGCAATCGCCTTCAAATGTTTTCCGGCGCGCGGGCCCAGCTTCTTGGCGTCGGGTTTAAAGCTCAGTTTCACCAACGTGGTCTCATCGTCGATCAGAACGAGCCGCTTGATATTCGCTTCCTCCAGAATCTGCGCTGCATACTCGGAGTTCTCCAGTACCCGTCGGTCAGCAGCATCTCTGGGCCGCACGTACAGAGTGCCCAGCGGCGTGCGGATCTTCGTCTTACTCTGCGTCCGCAAACTCAAGGCGAGGTTCTTGATGCGGATGACGGCATCGATGCTTCGCTCCAACTCTTCGTCAATCAGCGAAGCGTCTACCTGCGGATAACGCGTCAAGTGGACGGAACCCGGAGCCGACGGATCCACCGAGCAAACCAGATTTTGATAAATCTCTTCCGTCAGAAATGGCAGCGCAGGCGCCATCACGCGAGTGACGGTTGTGAGCACCGTGTAGATCGTCTGATACGCATCGATCTCGTTCGCCCAGAAACGCCGACGCGAGCGGCGAAGATACCAGTTGGAAAACTCGTCATCAAAAAGTTGAAAGGCCTCAATCAACCTGTAATGCTCATAATTATCAAAAGCGTCACGCGCTGCTTCCACCAATCGCTGCAACCGGCTCAAGACCCAGCGGTCCAGTTGATTCGTGATTGGCACCGGAGTGCCGGGCTTCCAGCCATCCGATCGAGCGTTGCTCACGAAGAAGCTGTAGCAATTCCAAAACGTCAGCAGCTTTCGCCGCGCCTCGCCGTCGATGGTCTGGCCCACGTTGCTGGTGGGATGCAAGTCGGGAAAATTGAGATTTTGCGCGGTTTTTTGTTCCGCGTAAATGTAGCGCATGACCTCGGCGCCCAGCGCTTCTGCGGCTTCATCGAAGGCGATGGAGTTGCCTTTCGACTTGTGCATCTCTTCGCCGCGAGCATCCCGGACCAGAGCATGTCCTAACAACGCCTTGAACGGCGCACGGCCGTCGATCATCGCGCTCATGGCCAGCATCGAGTAAAACCAGTTGCGAAACTGTCCCGGAAAACTTTCGAGCACCAGATCGGCAGGGAACCACTTCTCCCAATACGCGCGATCGGTCGAGTAACGCATGGTGCTGAAAGGCACAATGCCCGCGTCGAGCCACGGGTTGCCCACATCAGCCACACGAGTAGACAAACCGCCGCACTTCTCGCAGCGAATCTTGACGGCATCGATGTACGGACGATGCGGCGAATTGCCCTCGAACGTGTCCCAGCCTTCGACCGCGCGTTCTTTCAATTCTTCGCGGCTTCCGATCACGGTAAAGTGCTCGCACTCGCCGCAGACCCAGATGGGCAGCGCTAGGCCCCAGAAGCGCTTCTTCGAAATCATCCAATCGCGCATGTTGTGCAGCCAATCGAGCTCGCGAGCTTCGCCCTCGGGTGGAATCCAGCGGATGCCAGGAACGATTCGTTCAATGCGGTCGCGCCAGTCCATGCGGATGAACCATTCGTCGACGGGGCGAAAGACCAATTCCGACTTGCAGCGCCAGCAGTGCGGATAGACGTGGGGATATCGTTCGCGCGCCACCAGCAGCCCTTTGGCTTTCAAAGCCGCAATTACTTCGTCTGCGACTTCATTGGCGTTGCGCCCGGTGAACGAACCGAAGCCCTCCTGAAAAACCGAACTCTCATCCAGCGGCGCGATGAATGGCAGATTATTTTCTCGGCCGAGTTCCTGGTCCTCTGCGCCGCAACCGGGAGCAATGTGGACCAGCCCCGTCCCTTCGGCTTCGCTTATTTCTTTCCATGCGATCACCCGATGAGATTCAGCCGCAGTCTTGCCGCTTCCGGTTTGACCATATGGAAATACGCCGCCCGGCGTATTCTGCGCCGGCAAATCATCAAACGGACCGGTGTAGGTGAGACCTATAAGCTTGGTCCCCGGAAGTTCCTCAAGCACTTCGACTCCGCCACTGCCTTTAAGAATCGTGCGGATCGATGGCAGCTTGTGACTCTCGTGTTTGCCTTCGACTTGCAGTTCCTGCAAGCGGTCGCGTTCAAAGTTGGCTTTGGCGACGTAATAAATCCAATCGCCGTGCCGCACCTTCAAGTAAGTCATTTCCGGATTCACCGCGACGGCGACGTTCGACGCGAGCGTCCACGGAGTCGTCGTCCATACCAAGAGCGCAGTTTTTTCTTCGCCCTTAACAGGGAAGCGGACAAACACCGACGTATGCTCGGTAATGCGGCGGCCTTCCGCCACTTCCATCTGCGAAAGTCCGGTACCGCAACGCCCGCACCACGGCATGACGTCGTGCCCGCGGTAGATGAAACCTTCCTCGTGACACTTCTTGAGAAATCCCCAAATGGTGTAGTTGTTTTCGTCGGAGAAAGTAAAATAGCTGCCGCCATACTCCGCCGAACCCAGCTTGCGGACAATCTCGCTGGCTCGCGCCGTCTCGACAAAACCGCTGGGGAGTTTTACGGTGAGCACGCGATCTCCGTCAGCCAGCGCATCGCGCAATGCCAGCAAAACTGCGGGATCATCCCAATCGCACCAATAGCCCAGCCGGATGGACTGCTCCGTCTGCCTTGCGGCATATGTCAGCACCCGTTCCTTGCAGGCGCGAACAAATTTTTCAATGCCGTAGTCGCGGATCTCGCGTTTAGTCTGCAGTCCAAGACTTTTTTCTACCTCGACTTCAACCCACAATCCCTGGCAGTCGAATCCGTTTTGATAGCGCTCCGCCTGCCCGTTCATGGCGTGGTAGCGCTGGTACATGTCCTTTAACGAACGTCCCCACGCGTGATGCACGCCCATGGGATTATTCGCCGTGATCGGCCCATCCAGGAACGACCAGCGCGGACCATTCGCATTCTGCTCACGCAGCTTGTCGAAAGTACGATTCTCTTCCCAGAAGCGCAGCATCTCGCGCTCGATGGCGGGGAAGTCCGGCACTTTTGGCACTGGCTTGTACATGTTCGTCAATAATATCAGTGTAGGCGCGAGCGTTTTGGCTCGTGCAGCGTAGCGGTAGAGACATAGCGAGCCATGTCTCTACAAATCAATTTTGTGCGAAATCGTGAATGGCTGGAGCGGGATTGCTTATGCCGAAGTCTCTACGCCGCGTCGTCTTCAACTTTAATGCGCAGCGACTTCAGGAACTTGAGATCCTGATCGCTGATTTTGAATTCAGTCGTAATCAGCGAAGGCTTTTCGTTGGACTTCTCGCCCGGCTTGCTGACTCCGATTGTGGCTTCCAGCACCAGAAAGATATCGTAACCACCCTCTTTGATTCGGGAAACGACATCGGCGATGGGCTCCGAATCAGCCAGCGACTCATTGATCGCCTCGCCCAATTCCTTCATCAGCTGCTTCAATTGCTGGTCCACGTAACCCCCTTGCAGGACTCCACTGCGTTTCCCCTAGGTTTACCCTTGGGCAGAGCAAAAACTCATCTCGGCCACTAGCTGTTTAGATGCAATCACGTGCCACAATGCTTCGCGCCGAAAGTGCTTGCGCCCGCGATATTGTAACCCCGAAATCCGCCAAACGAAACCCTGCTCGATAAATATTGGTAAAATCATATGGATGTCAAGCGTTTCCAATAGCCGGAAGCTGGGCATAGCCGCGCGGGTAGCTGGCCGCGTAATTTCTCAGCACGCCCGCGGCTCCCGAAGCTTTGGCGCGGTAACCAAGGGCGCACGCGCTACCGCATCCCATTTCGGACGCATACTGGGGCAGCTTTGGCTGGAAGTGACAGGTTTTGTTTTCTTAGCCTTAGCGGGAGTCGGAGTGATCGCTTTCTTTCGCGAGTACGCCAGGTATCAGGCTGGCCACGCGACCTCCAACCGTGCAGTCTTGGCAGTATGCTTTGCCGCTCTGTTCGGATGGTTCGGCGTAAGCTCATTCTGGCGGGTACGGAAGAGTGATCAAAACCGTTAACCAAAGTACAGGAAAGAAAGCTGAGCCGAAAACCTTGGCGCCTGGGTTTTACTTTGTGAACCCTTGTGTCCTTTTCCTTCGCTCATGAGCGACAAAAAGCCATCCCCCGAACGACAGGCCGACTCCCACATTCCCGTCAAGCCGCTCTACACCCCAGCCGATCTCGAAGCCTGGGAGTACGATCGGCAAGTCGGTTACCCCGGCGATTACCCGTTTACTCGCGGCGTGCAGGCCACGATGCACCGCGGACGCCTCTGGACCATGCGCCAGTACGCGGGCATGGGCGACGCCGAGGAATCTAATAAACGCTACAAATATTTGCTGGCCAACGGGACCACGGGTCTCTCCGTCGCCTTCGATCTGCCTACACAAATCGGCCTGGACTCCGACCATCCGCTGGCCGTCGGGGAGGTCGGCAAAGTCGGCGTCGCCATCGATTCCATCGAAGATATGCAGCGCCTGTTCGATGGCATCGAGTTAACCAAGATTTCGACTTCGATGACCATCAATGCGACGGCTTCGATTCTGCTCGCGCTCTATGTCGGAGTCGCCCGCCGCCAGGGCGCGGACCTCGGTAAACTTTCCGGCACGGTGCAGAATGATGTGCTCAAAGAATTCATCGCGCGAGGAACGTACATCTACCCGCCCAGGCAGGCCATGCGCATCATTACTGACCTGTTCGCGTGGACTAACGAAAACGTTCCCGAGTGGAATACGATTTCAATCTCTGGGTACCACATGCGTGAGGCCGGATCGACAGCGGTGCAGGAAGTCGCCTTTACCCTGGGCAATGGCATCGCGTATGTGCAAGCCGCCATCGACGCCGGGCTCAACGTGGATAGATTCGCGCCGCGCATTTCGTTTTTCTTTAACGCCCACAGTAATTTTTTGGAAGAAGTCGCCAAGTTTCGCGCCGCGCGCCGCATGTGGGCTCGCATTATGCGCGAGCATTTCAAGGCGAAGAACCCCCGCTCTTGGATGATGCGCTTTCATACCCAGACCGCCGGCTCCACTCTGACCGCGCAGCAACCGGAAAATAATATTGTCCGCACCGCAATTCAAGCCATGGCAGCGGTTCTCGGGGGTACGCAATCGCTGCATACCAATTCTTACGACGAAGCCCTGGCCCTGCCGACGGAGCAGGCGGCGCGGGTTGCTTTGCGTACGCAGCAGATCGTCGCTTACGAATCCGGAGTGCCGCAGACCGTTGATCCACTGGCGGGATCGTATTTCATCGAAACTCTCACCAACGAAATCGAGAAGCGTGCGCTGGAATATCTGGACAAGATTGAAGCCCTCGGAGGAATGCTGAAGGCTATCGAGCGCGGTTTCGTGCAGCAGGAAATCCAAAACGCCGCCTACGAATATCAGCAGCAGGTCGATCGCAACGAAGCTGTGGTCGTAGGAGTCAACCGCTTCACCGTGGAAGAAGAAAAACCCATTCCGACGCTGCACATCGACGAATCCCTGGAACGCAAGCAAGTGGAACGGTTGCGCGCTCTGCGGGTTCGCCGCGATGCTCAACCTTGGGCAGATTCTCTCAAGAAAGTCGAAGACGCGGCCCGCTCGGGAGCAAATCTAATGCCGCAAATCGTAACCGCCGTGGAAGCCTACGCCACGGTAGGCGAGATCTCCGACACCATGCGAAAAGTCTTCGGAGAGTACAAAGAAACCGTGGTGATCTAACTCAGGCAGGTCTCCGCGATCTCCGCCGACTCAGCGGGCTCTGCGTTTTAAGATCTTCAGGCGGCCCGATCCAACTTGACTCCAGAGAAAAAAAGTCTCAAAACGCAGAGATCGCAGAGAAATTCTGCCGAGAGCGCTAAGGAACCGAAAACTGAATCGCCTAGATGTAGCTCAGCCACCAATCCTTCCGCCGCTGCTTGACTCCCTCGTACCAGTGGCACGGGAAATACAGAATGAGCACCGCTGTGATCCACATCAGGTAAACGAACGGCAGATTGAATCCCCACTCGTCGGGAGCCCCGAAGATGAATCCGCCTTGAAACAGCCAGGTCACAGGCTGACGCGACAGCACTCCCACCAAAACGGCAAGCGAGTGAATGAGGTACAGATGCAGGATGTAGAAGAACAGCGGCACGCGCCCGAAGGTCAAAAGCGGAGACAGCCATGGCGAAACGCTTCGCTTTCCATCGCGCTGATCAAGCTTCTTATCGAGCCAAGCCAGGAGCAGCAACGACGGGCCTAGAGTCATCAAGAGATATTGCAACGACGGTGGATATTTCTCGACATCGAAGAAGAGAATGATCGTTTTTTGAAGGGTCGGCTGAACGTGCCACGGACCTTGAGATACCCCTCCCAACCCGACTGGCGGATTTCCATAAAGATTAGTCAGGCGAAGCAAGATAAACGCAAGCGTCAGGCCGAGCCCGATTTTCGCAATCAACTTTCGACGGCGCTCTTTCTCCACGAGATAAACCGAGCCAAAAACATATCCCGCCGCCATCACTCCAATCCAAGGCACCAGCGGAAACAGGACGAAACTTCGTATGTGCACCAAGGGCACCAATAGTCCCCCTCGAACATGCAGGATTGTCCATAACCACGCGAAAGACCCGAATTGGCGCGGCCGAATGGGATCCAACAGATCGTGCCCGAGAATCAGGACTCCAGAGAACGCCGCGACCCATCGTAAAGGCATTCGCACGATGGCGGCCATCATTACCATGCAAGCCCCCAGACACCAGATGACGGCGAAAAATCCCCAGGGAACCATGAATGTCCACGCAGTTCCAACTACAGTGAATTCGATAAAAATCAGCCAGAGCCCGCGCGTCCACAGAAATCGGCTCAAGGCTTGGGGCGTTCTGCGCATGCCATAGAAGAACGCGCCGGTGCCCGCCAGAAAGAAAAATAACGGCGCACAGAAATGCGTGATCCAGCGGGTGAAGAACAGGGCGTAATAGGTTTGAGCCAGATTCTCAGGCTCGAAGCGCAGATTGGTGAAAAAGTCGCGCGTATGGTCAAGCGCCATGATGACCATAACCAACCCGCGCATGATATCGAGCGAAACGATGCGCCCAGAGCCAACTCCCGCGACGACGCCTGTCGAAGCAGGCGCAGCGGCGCCGGCGACCCCGATTGGCCGGGATGATAAAGTCGACGACATAGCCGCCTCCTTTCGACGCAAATAATACTCCTTAATTCTGACGGATGTCGTACAAAGAAAGTTAGCAGCTGGTCAAGCCAAGAGCCGGGAGCCAGAAGCTGAAATGCTAGAAGTTGGAAGTCGAAGCGGACTCTGAAACTTTATAATTGCAGGCTTCGCGGCACGGTTTGCAATAGTACAAGCCATCTTCGCAAAGGCGGACTTCCACCAGCGATTGGCAGAGGCAGCAGTATTTTTCGCAGTCGCAGCGCTCTTCCGTCATCTCGCATTGCATGCAGCGGTACTTTCGAGGCGTCGTGGTGGCCATAGGCGAACTGTACCGCGCTGAGAGCAGAGACGAAAGTTCCGTTGGTAACCGACCCTGGAGGGCCTTCCCCTCACGCCAAGTGCCCTGCGCCATGCTACTTTGAAAGCCTGCTTCGATCGGAAGATGACTTATGTCCAATGTCGCCCGCTCTGCTACGGAAATTCCCGTGATCGAAACCAACCGGTTAATTCTGCGCGGCCATCGGCTCGATGACTTCAGCGACTGTGTCGCGATGTGGTCCGATCCCATCGTTACCCGCTTTATCGGAGGCAAGCCGTTCTCCGAAGAGGAGACTTGGGCAAGATTGCTGCGCTACGCCGGACACTGGTCCATGATGGACTTCGGTTATTGGGCGATTGAGGAAAAAGACACTCACAGCTTCGTCGGTGAGTTGGGATTTGCCGATTTCAAACGGGATATTAAGCCATCCATAAAGAGCATGCCCGAGCTGGGCTGGGCGCTCATCTCGAGGGTACACGGCAAAGGCTACGCGACTGAGGCGGTTCGTGCAGTGGTAGCATGGGGCGAACAGCATTTTGGGTCGGCGCGAACGGTCTGCATAATCCGGCCGGAGAATGTCGCGTCCATCCGCGTCGCCGAAAAATGCGGCTACAGAGAACTCCAACGCACCGCCTACAAAGGCCACGCCACGATCATATTTGCCCGCTAAGGCGCACCAAAATCAAAATCCCTCCTGCACGACCACAATAGCTGCCTGCACCCGCTCGAGCAGGCAACTTCGCTCCGTCGATGCGCCTCAAAGAGCCGAACGCCCGTGTAACTCCGGGTTGGGGCCGAAGGAGACTCGATGTGATCCACAACTTAAAACTTACTCTGTGCCTCAGCGCAGCCCTGAGCACGACAACCGCATTTGCCCAACTTACCTCGACAGACGAACATACCCAGGCGGAACCCAGCAGTTCCTCTGTCGCTTATGTATACGTCGCTAACACTCCCGCAAACAGCAAAACCAACGAAATCGTCGCTTATCGCGCGGCGTCGGACGGAAGCCTATCCCCGGTGGCCGGCTCACCCTTCCCAGAAAACGTTTACTCCATGGCGGTGAACGGGAAATATCTAATGTCGGCGAATACATCAAAGCCCGACATCGGTGCCTTCAAAATCGAATCCGATGGAGCGCTCACCTACGCCGCATCGACCAATTACCAGAAGAACGACTACGGCTGTGGTTCCGCGGGCCCAATCTTTTTTGATCACACTGGCGCAACCTTGTACGTCATGGAATTCAATGGCAGCAACGCCTGCGCCAACACCGTCTATGCCTCCTACGCAGTGGTAAAAGCTACGGGAGGGTTGAAATATCTCGGCATGGACAATACGGGCGCATTTCCGGGTTCCTACAATGCCGCTTCCTTCATCGGAAATAACGTGTACGCCTACACGGCTGAGGATTCGGCCTGCATGTATTACCTGATCTATGGATTCGAGCGGAAGACAAACGGCTTGCTCAACGGATTCAGCGTCAAATACAACCTTCCGCCTCCGCCCAAAGGGGTGCGCGGCTATATTCCCGCTCTGGCCGCCGCGGATCCGACTGATCACGTGGCCTTTACCATGCAACCCGCCGATCCTCCGGGCTGCGCGGCGGGGCCGCTGCAGTTGGCGTCCTATACCGCTGACGCAAAGGGGAACCTGAACACAACCAACACGCACTCGAATATGCCTGCGACCTTGATTTCAGACCCAAATGATTTGAAGATGTCGCCATCCGGCAAGCTGCTGGCAATTGCCGGGCAAGAGGGCCTGCAAATCTTCCATTTCAACGGAGCCAGCCCAATCACACATTACACCGGCCTGTTGACTCCCGATCCTATCGATCAGATGTTCTGGGACAACAACAACCATCTTTATGCCATCAGTCAGAGCACGGGCAAGCTGTTCGTTTTTACTATCACGCCGACGGGACACGAAGAAGCTCCGGGTTCGCCCTACACGATCAACAGCCCGCAGGCCATCATCGTTCAACCCTTGCCGCTAAAGGAAGAATAAATCTCACGATTGGTGCCCCAGGTTTCGCGCCCATTCTGTGGACGCGGACCTGGGTCTCGGCCGGGATTGTCATCCTGAGGAAGCAGAGTCGTTCGCTCGCGAACGACTCCCAACGAAGGATCCCTGCACCAGATTCTTAATAATCACAGAGACATCCACCAACAAATGTCATCCCACCGGCCACAAGTTGTCATCCCGACCGGAGTGGAGGGACCTGCTGTTTTCCGCCGGGATCCCAGGCTTCAGCCAGAAAGAACAAAAGATTTAGGAAGAAAAACGGAAGCAAAATCCAACGGTTGACCGCCCCCTTGGAAAAAACCGCAAGGAATTTCAACGGTTCAGATTCGAATTCAAGCCTGAGAGGAACCTTCGAGCCGTGTAAGCCGCCGCTCGTGATTCGTCGCTGTCTCCAGCAACTTGGTAGCGGCAGACATGAGAGTCGACACATAGCGGTCGTGGGCCATCACGCTTTCGCGTAAATCCTGAGTGCTGGCGTGCAGAAGTTCCAGGCTTTGCGCCAAGGCTTCATGCCGTTCCGTTAGCCGGTCCAAGCGCTCATCAATGGTCATGCCGCACTACCTCCCAAGTATCAATCTTACTCCTGCGGAGGCCTGATTCCCACGGTTTTCTCGCCCACGACGAGCATCGATTATCATCCTGAGGACACGGAGTCGTTCGCTCGCGAACCACTCCCAACGCAGGATCCCTGCACCAGATTCTTGATGATCACAGATGCATCACCACAAGTTGTCATCCCGACCGGAGCATCTCATCCCGAAGGGATGAGATGCGCAGTGGAGGGACCTGCTGTTTTCCGCCGGGATCCCAAGACTTCAGCCGAAGCAGCCGTCCGCCGGCCAAAAGAATCCTCGACCCGCTTTATGCCGCCTCCGTTGCTTTCTGTACTCCTTCTGCGGCCGCCCGGATTACATCGATCACCACGTCCGGGTGAGAGAGCATGACAACGTGGCTGCTGGCGACCTCCGTCGTCGTGGCGCCCATCCGCTTGGCATAGAAGCGTTCGAGATCGGGGGGAACGGTACGGTCGTTCTTGGCCACAATGTACCAACTTGGCTTTGATTTCCAAGCCGTTCCTCCGACTTTCGCATTGAACAGATCGGCAACCGGCACGCACTGAGTCGCCCAAACCAGTTTCTTTTCCTGATCGGACAAATCGCCTGCGAAAGTGTCGATGCCTTCCTGACGCAGCCAGATCCGTCCGTCCGCGACTTCAATGAACGAGAAAACGTCCGTCGTCGGAAACTTGGACAGTTGTGTCTGCGATGTCTCGTCGGCATCCGGAGCGAGCGCGGCGATGTAGACCAGTCCCGCAACGCGGTCGTCGGTTCCGGCACCCGTGATGACGCTTCCACCGTAAGAGTGCCCGACGAGGATGGCCGGGCTCTTGACCCGCCCCAGAGCGCTTTTTACGCTGGCGATGTCGTCCGCGGTTGTGTTGAGCGCGTACTGGGCGGCGATCACTTGGTGACCTTCTGCCTGAAGTGTTGGGATCACCTTGCTAAAGCACGAGCCGTCCGCCCAGAGCCCGTGACAGAAAACGATGCTAGGTTTGGTTTGCGTAGATTTCATTTTGCTCTCCTTGGTTGCCTTTTATGCCGTCCGGCTTCGACAGGACCGAGATTGAAGACGCGTCCTACTCACCGTATGCTCAGGGCTGGCTGTTCTCTTGCAGAATTTTGTTGGTTTTGTTTATTGTCTAAAAACTTAAGATCACATTTGCCGTGAACGCGGCCCACTTATTTTAATACCGAGGCCTCTGCCGAATCCACCTTTCCCACCCTCGTATCACCTTCGCAAATAATACTGCGTGAGGCCGAACACTAAGCCGACGACGTTAGCTCCTGAGCTCAAACCATCCGAGAATATTGTCATCCTGAGGATGTGGAGTCGGTTCGTCGAACGACTCCCAACGAAGGGACCTTGCATTCCGGCAACCCGTAAATGGTTTTGGAAGGGCACGAGGGCTGGCCTGCCCCGAGCCTCTGATCAACTCTCGAGGGTGCCCCGCTCAAGCTCGGCTTGGGCGGGGTTTTTGTTCGTCACGTGGAACTCGACTGCGGCTTGACCCCTGCCCAGGTTGATGCTCCCGCCACACCCATGTTAGGGTAAGAGGTTTCAGCATCACCCACTACTCTGATCGAGGGACCTTTGTCCGCAGTTTCAGCGACCACGCCGACGATTCGCAAGACCGCGCTCAATGCCGTCCATCGCCAGACGGGCGCGAAGATGGTCGACTTCAATGGCTGGGACATGCCGGTCGAATACCCGTCGGCCGGCGGCATTATTGCCGAGCACAACGCGGTGCGCAATGGCGTGGGCATCTTCGACGTGTCGCACATGGGCGACATTCGCCTGCAAGGCCCCGAGGCGTTGAAGGCGGTTCAGCACATTTCTATGAACGATGCCTCGCGCCTCGCAATCGGACAGGCGCAGTATTCGGCGCTGCTCTATCCGCAGGGCACGTTTGTCGACGACGTGATCGTCCACCGTTTGGGTGAAGACGATTATCTGTTAGTGATTAACGCGGGAACGCGAGAGAAAGATTTTAACTGGGTGCGCGACAATACGCGCCAGTTCGCCTGCAAAGTCGAAAATCTCTCTGACGACTTTACCCAGATCGCGATTCAGGGTCCCAAGGGCGTGAACCTGCTGCAGAAGCTCACCGACGCGAATCTTTCCGCGGTAAAGTTTTATTGGGTAACGCGCGGGACAGTCTGCGGGCTTAAAAATACTCTCATCGCGCGCACCGGCTATACCGCCGAAGACGGATTCGAAATCTACGTTCCTGCCGACGAAACTACCAGCGCGATGGTTTGGAATCAGGTGCTCGAAGCAGGCAAAGAATTCGGCGTGATCCCCTGCGGCCTCGGGGCGCGCAACACTCTGCGGCTCGAAGGCGCACTGTCGCTCTACGGACACGAAATTTCAGATACGATCAATGTGTGGGAAGCCGGCCTCGATCGTTTCTGCAAAATGGAGAAGCCGGACTTCATCGGCCGCGCCGCGCTGGAAAAAGCGAAGGCCGCCGGCCTGAAGCGAACCTTGATTGGACTCGAGATGATCGAGCGCGGAATTGCCCGCGATGGCTACAAAGTTTTCGATGACAGCGGACGCGAGATCGGCTACGTCACCAGTGGATCCTATGCGCCATTTTTGAAAAAGAATATTGCGCTGGCCTACGTGCCACCCGAATTCGCGAATGTGGGATCGCATGTAAAAGTCGAATGCCGCAGCCAGGGCGTCAAAGCAAAGGTCGTGCCAATACCGTTTTACAAGCGCCCCAAGAAGCAGGGGTAGGCGCAGGCGTTCACGTCCGATTCGTATCAGGGTATACCTTCAAGTATGCCGTAAGTCCTGAAGTTGAAGTCAGGCTTTAGCCGCGAAGCGGCGGAAGAGTGCAGCCCACGGCGTAAGCCGTGGGAAGAGCGTCCGATAGATAAGCCCCAGCGGGGCGAAAGACGATTCGTCACGGCGGGAAGCCAGAAGCCCAGAGCCAGGAGCAAGAAACTAAAATCATGCCTTATCCAACAGATTTCAAATACACCAAAGAGCACGAGTGGATCAAAAGCGACGGCAAGACTGCCACCATCGGCATAACGGATCATGCGCAGGAGTCGCTGGGCGACATCGTATTCGTTGATCTGCCTAAGCCCGGCACTGAAATAACCGCGCGCAAAACGTTCGGCTCGGTCGAGTCCGTCAAAGCGGTCTCCGATCTTTACGCTCCCGCTTCAGGCACCGTGACTGAGGTGAATGGCGAGCTGGCGACGGCCCCGGAGAAGATCAATAAAGACGCGCACGCCTCCTGGATGCTGAAGCTCACGCTCAAGGATCCGAATGAGTTGAATGGCCTGCTATCTGCCGCTGACTATGAGAAGTTCGTCGCGGAAGAAGGCGGATAGAAAATTGCCGGCCCCCGAGTCACCGCAGAGTCAGAGAAAAGTAAAGAAGTCACAAAGGAACTTCTCTGTGACTCTGTGTCTCTGTGGTGAGTCCGCAATCGAATTGAACTCCAGCAACATCTAATTTATTTCCTATGCGATATCTGCCGAAATCTCCCGCCGACCGCGAAGCCATGTTAAAGGCCATTGGCGCGCGTTCCATCGATGACTTGTTCGCGCCCATTCCGGCCGAGTACCGCCTCAATCGCGATCTCAAAGTCCCGCGCCAGATGGCCGAATCCGAAATCGTGGACTGGTTTCGCGAGCGTGCGCGAGAGAATGGCGACGGTTACGTAACTTTTCTCGGCGCCGGCGCGTACTATCATTACCGCCCGGTGATTATCGATTCGCTGATTTCACGCGGAGAATTTCTCACCGCCTACACCCCCTATCAAGCCGAAATTTCGCAGGGCACGCTGCAGTCCATCTTCGAAT
Source organism: Terriglobales bacterium (assembly GCA_050012915.1). Lineage (GTDB taxonomy): Bacteria > Acidobacteriota > Terriglobia > Terriglobales > Acidobacteriaceae > JABDBE01. The sequence goes on from JBEKGG010000032.1 coordinate 17,952, forward strand.
TCCAAACCATGATGTGCGAACTAACCGGCATGGAAGTCGCCAACGCGAGCATGTATGACGGATCGACGGCGGCGGCCGAAGGCGTGATGATGGCGGCTCGGCTGACTGGACGGCATTCGGTCGCGATCGCGCGCAGTGTGCATCCGGAGTATCGAGAAGTTTTGGCGACCTATGCGCATCACCAAGGCATGCCGCTGGTCACGGTGCCATTCGCAGACAATGCGCGTGTGGATTTGAACCAACTGGACAAGTCCATCACAGCCGACACAGCCTGCGTTCTGATTCAGTCGCCGAATTTTTTCGGCACGATTGAAGATGTGGCCGCGATCGCTGACATCGCGCACAAACATGGTGCCTTGCTCGTGGTTTCGATTGCGGAAGCGATATCGCTTGGCATCGTCGAACCACCGCGGCAAGCCGATATCGTCGCCATGGAAGCGCAATCCTTTGGCGTGCCTCTCGGCTTCGGTGGACCGTACTGCGGCGTCATCGCCACACGCGAGCAATTCGTTCGGCAGATGCCAGGACGCCTGGTTGGACAGACTACGGACAGAAATGGCAAGCGCGGTTTCGTGCTTACTTTAGCAACGCGCGAGCAACACATCCGGCGTGAGAAGGCGACGTCGAATATATGCACCAACCAGGCTTTGATAGCGCTGATGGCGAACATCTTTATGACGATTTACGGCAAGGTCGGCCTGCGGGAGTTGGCGAAACAGAATTTGGCGAAGGCCGCTTACGCCGCGCAGCAGTTCGGCAAACATGCGAAAGTTCTGTTTTCCGGAGCGCCTCGGTTCAACGAGTTCGTTGTGCAGACCGGCGAGGATCCCCACGCAATCAACTCCCGGCTTTTGGGAGACAAGATTGTCGGCGGCCTTCCGCTGAAGAAATTTTATCCCGAACTCGGCAACGCCGCGCTCTGGTGTTGCACCGAGTTGACCACGCGTGCCGCGATTGATGCCGTGGTCGGGACGCTAGCTCAGAGTGAGCGCTCCGCGAAATCCGCCAAAGAACGCGCTGATGTTCAGGAGGTGGTGCGGTGAAGCCCACGATTCGCAAAGCCACCCAGCACGTCAATCAGAATGAAGGCCTGATCTTCGAGAAATCCTCTCCGGGCAAAGCCGCATGGAAGCTGCCTCCGCTGGATGTGCCCGAGGTGGATACGGCCACGCTCTTAGGGTCTAGCGAAAGAAAAGACCTGGGCAACATGCCCGAGGTCAGCGAAATCGAAATCATTCGGCACTTCACCCGGTTGTCGACTTGGAATTATGCCATCGATCTCGGCATGTATCCGCTGGGCTCTTGCACTATGAAGTACAACCCGCGAGTCAACGAAGTTGTTTCGCGTTTGGACGGATTGGCCAATGGGCATCCTTATCAGCCGGAAAAAGTTTCGCAGGGAGCGTTGCGGATATTGCAAACCCTCAGCGAGTGCCTGATCGAAATTACCGGCATGGATGCAATCACCTTGCAGCCCGCCGCCGGCGCCCACGGCGAGTTGACGGGCCTGCTCATGGTGCGCGCCTACCATCAGTCAAGGGGCGCGCCGCGCAAGAAGATTCTGATTCCCGACTCGGCGCACGGTACCAATCCTGCAACGGCAGCCATGGTCGGTTATGCGGTGGAAAATCTGAAATCGGACGCGCGGGGCATGGTCGACGTTGCTGCGCTTGCGTCGCAGATGAACGAAGAAGTCGCTGCGCTGATGCTGACCAATCCCAATACGCTGGGCGTTTTTGAGCAGGAGATTCACAAGATCGCCGACATCATGCACGCTAAGGGTGGCCTACTCTATATGGACGGCGCGAACATGAACGCGCTGGTCGGCAAAGTGCGTCCTGGCGACTTCGGTGTCGATTTGATGCACTTGAATTTGCATAAAACATTTTCGACGCCGCACGGTGGTGGGGGGCCCGGATCGGGGCCCGTGGCCATCAAGAAAATACTTGAGCCGTTCCTGCCGACTCCAGTGGTCATTACTAAGTCCGACGGCACGCTAGGCTTCGAATACGACCGGCCGCAGTCGGTCGGACGAGTGCGAGCTTTTTATGGCAACTTCGGGATGTTTGTTCGCGCGCTGGCTTACACCCTAGCCAACGGCCCCGACGGTTTGCGCCAGACCACGGAAGACGCAGTGTTGAACGCCAACTACATTCGCAAAGGCCTTGAAGGCGTCTATGACCTGCCTTACTCCACGCCTACCATGCACGAAGTAGTTTTCAGCGATAAGGTGCAGGCGAAAAAAGGTGTCAAGACTATGGACATCGCGAAGCGGCTGATCGATTACGGTTTCCATCCTTACACGACCGCATTTCCGCTGATCGTGCCCGGCGCTCTTATGATCGAACCGACCGAGAGCGAATCGAAAGAAGAGATGGATTTGTTCATCGACGCGATGAAGTCGATCGCGGAAGAGGTGGAAGAGGATCCGCAAATGGTGCTGGCTGCGCCTCACACTACACGCGTGTCGCGTCTGGATGAGACGGCAGCGGCGCGCAGGCCGATCCTGCGCTGGAAACCGGCGCCTAGGCCATCCTTGGGGTAGAGACGCAGCTGGCTACGTCTCTACAGCGGAGGGCGTGTGTGCAGGCGACGAGAGGTTTTGCCTTCGCTATTTTTTCTCGCTGATGTCCACGGAAGCTTGCGTGTTTTCCCAGCTTACCGTCATTGTGCAAGTGCTGCCCATCGAGGACAATGCAATAGTAAAGTTCTCGACCTGTGACGGCGTAGGCGAAACTTTCATGTCCACGCGCGCTAATTCGTTGGCTTCGTACTTGTAGGGAATGCCCCACTCGCCAGTTGTTTTGTTGATGATCAGCGTCCACTTGTCGGCGTTGGGGACAGTAAAGATCGTATAGTTGCCCGCGGGGACGTCTTTGCCGCCGACACTCACGTTGGTAGTGGGGACGAATGTGGTCGCTTCATTGGCGCCAGTCCGCCAGACTTCGCCGTAGGGCACGAGATCCCCGAAAATTTTGCGGCCCTTGGCGCGGGGGCTGGAATAGTTCACGGTGAGGGTCTTGCCATCTGAAAACTTGCATTGCGCCTGCGCCGGCGGGCTGGGACGCTTGCTGCCTTCCTGGCACGAGGCAAGCACGGTGAATGCGAGCAACAGCGAAATCAGAAATACAATTTGTTTGCGCATAAGTTTCTCCTTTGAAGTATTTCGCAATTTGATGCCAGACGTCAGGGCCACGCGATTCATATGATGGCCGAGCCTCCGCGGCCAAAAGCCGAGTGCCAATTGCTGGAGCGTTTTCAGGATTGCTGTAGTCCGCGCGAAAACAGCACGTCCCTCCACCCGCCTCTCATCCCCTTCGGGAATGAGAGGCTCCGGTCGGGATGACAGTTTGTAATGGGCCGCAGCAGCCGTGAAAGGCCTAAGAACCTTTGACGTAGGAACCCATGCATTGGACAGCAAAGCGTCATAATTATGCGCCACGCTCGAGAGGGTTACAATCTCAGCATGCCGGTATTCGACGAGAAACAGGAAGAGCTGGAACACTACGAAACCATGATGGGCGTGCCTCGCGGACGCCTGGCCGTGACCATGGATATGATTACCGACGCCATGGCGCTGGTCGGACAACACGGCGTCTACTGCCAAAGCCAGCGCTGGCCGGGCAAGCCGGTGATGGATATCCAGATGGTGATGAAGAATTTAGGCGATGCGAAGGAGCTGATCCAGAGCGTGATGGAAAAGCTGAAGACAGCGTGACTCTGTGTGGCGCGGGCGCCCTCGACCGCCGAAACGATAGCTCCGTCTACTGGAATTCCTCCAAATACAACTCCGTGGCTTCCCGCAAATTGGCCATTGCTTCTCCGACGGTCTCGCCTTGGCTCACGGTACCCACTTCGGAGCATTCGGCGACGTAGAGGTCACCTTCCTTGTGTACGATCGCTGCGTATGTGCGTCGAGGCATACTGTTGGGCTGTCCACAGGGTTGCTGTGCTCAGTCTGAAACAGCGGGTCCCTCCACTCCGCTTCTCATCTCCTTTGGGAATGAGAGCTACGGTCGGGATGACAATCCGCAACGGCCAGCGTTGGTAAAAGTTCTACGCCAGCGTGTACTTCCCCCGCTCGATCACCTTCTGCGCGATCTGCTGCCGCAACTCAATCGTGTTGAAGGGCTCATGCTTGGCCAGCCGGCGCAGAATCGCCAATTGGGTGCGCAGCATGTCACCGTCGGCTACGGCGGCGATTACTTTCTTAGCCGCGGCTTCAATCTTCTCCATCGCCTGCGAGAGATAGACCCGAGTCATGGCAATGGGAAGGGAAGCGGCGCTTTCGCCCTTGTTTTCCGCGATCTTTTGTGCACGCAACACAGCGGATTCCATAGCGTAAGTCTCGATGACTATATCGGCGATCGCTCCCATGACTTCCTGCTGATCCTGAATCGCCTGCATGTATTTCTGCGTGGCTGCGCCTGCGACGAACAAGCCCAGTTTCTTGGCCGATGACACCAGTTTGCGTTCTTCGGCTAGCGGCCCTTCAAGTTCTTCCCCAACCGAAGGTCCGGATAAAACTTCATCCATCAATTTCTTGATTGCGGGCATGAGAGCCAACTGGCCGGACATGGCGCGCTTCAGCAGAAAGCCAGTGATGATGAGCCGATTGATTTCGTTGGTGCCTTCGAAGATGCGGTTGATGCGGGCGTCGCGGTAAGACCGTTCGGCAGAATACTCTTCGACGAAGCCGTAACCGCCGAAGATCTGCACCGTCTCATCGACGACATTGCCGACCATCTCCGAGCCCCAGACTTTGATAATGGAGCACTCAACGGCATATTCTTCGATGGCCTTGCGGGTTTCTTTCGCAGCGTCGGGACTGGCCTTATCGACTTCGGAGAGGGCAACGTCCATCATGCCGACGGTGCGATAGACCATCGCTTCGCCGGTGTAGACGCCCACCGCCATGTTGGCAAGCTTTTCGCGGACCAGACCGAAATCCGCGATGACTTTGCCGAACGCCTTGCGCTGCTTAGCGTAACCAACGGCGCTCTCGAGCGACACGCGCGCTCCCCCAACCGACATCGCACCCAGCTTGAAACGTCCAACGTTCAGAATATTGAAGGCGATGATGTGGCCCTTGCCAATTTCGCCGAGCAGGTTCTCGGCGGGGACTTTGCAGTCGTTCAGAATGATGGGGCAGGTGGATGATCCGCGAATGCCCATTTTGTGTTCTTCCGCGCCAATGGAAAATCCAGGAAAAGATTTCTCGACCAGAAACGCGGTGAACTTCTCGCCATCAACCTTGGCGAAGACGGTGAACAGATCCGCGAAGCCGGCGTTGGTGATCCACATTTTTTCGCCGTTGAGAATGTAATGGCGTCCGTCTTTAGAAAGCTCGGCGCGAGCGCGGCAATTCAATGCGTCCGAACCGGAAGAAGCTTCCGACAAAGCATAAGCGCCGACAATCTCTCCCGCAGCCAGCCGGGGCAGGTATTTCTTCTTCTGCTCCTCGGTCCCGAAGTAGACGATGGGGAGCGTACCAATTCCAGTGTGTCCGCCCCAGGTGGTGGCGAAGCCCGCATATTTGGCGATGTTGTCCGCGATTACGGCGGCTGTGACTTTGTCCATCTCAAGGCCACCGTAAGCTTCGGGGATCTCGGCCGAACTGAGACCGAGTTCGCCAGCTTTCTTGAGCAGGTCGCGAGTGATGGAAAAATCCTTGTGTTCCATCTTCTCGATGTTGGGCACGATCTCATTGAGGGCGAACTCTTCCGCCGTCTGGCCGATCAGCACGTGTTGCTCGGTGAAATCTTCAGGCGTGAAAACGTCGTCGGGCTTGCGCTCATCCAGAAGAAAGCTGCCACCAGAAATCTTGGTCTGCGGAACTGCTGTTGTAGTCGCCATTTCAGTCAACCCCTTTTAACCACAGAGGACACAAAGGTTCACAAAGGAAAGCCGCTCTAGGCCCCCTTTGCGTACCTTCATGTCCTTTTCTTATTTCCAATCGGTACCGT
>JBEKGG010000033.1:0-23836 GCA_050012915.1 Terriglobales bacterium
TGGTCACGACGGTAATGACCCCATCTTCGATGGAAGCGAAACCAATGTCTCTCTGATTTACCAGGAACAACCGTCCGGCAGCTTTGAGCAGGATCTTGGAGGCCTGAGTTTTCTGTGACTCCAGCATCCGCATTAACGTATCTAGTTTTTCCGAAGACGGGCCGTTGCTTTCGACTTTGGCGCGCGCGCGCTCGACTGACTGCGCCACCCGCTTCTTGTCAAAAGGCTTGAGGAGATAATCGACCGCGTTGACTTCAAACGCCTTCACCGCATACTGATCGAAGGCGGTGGAAAATACGATTTTCGGCAACAGAACTTTTCGATCTATCAGCTTCTTGATTACGCCAAATCCGTCGAGTCCCGGCATCTGCACATCAAGGAAAACCAGGTCGGGATTGTGTTCGCGAATGAGACTGACGGCTTCGACGCCGTTTTTACCTTGGGCGACCACGTCGACGTCCCCGACGTGCTTTAGCAGGAAAGCAAGTTCATCGCGGGCAAGCTGTTCGTCGTCCACGATTACAGCGGATAGAGACATTCAGGCTCCGTGGTGCTACTTGGAAGTATAGGAGCGCGGCAGCGTGAGCGCAACCGGAGACGTTGCAAGCAACGTCCCTACCATCCCTTTGCAGAGACGTAGCTTGTCTCTTAGCCCCGCGCCACGGTTTGCGAGGGTGACAGCTGGGCAGCGGGGGCTGCAATCGAGCCTCCGCAGTGAGGGCAATAGATGTCGTTACCCGCAACGGGATGCTGGCAGTGCGGGCAGGTGGGATGCAATGGATGATTGCATTTGGGGCAATAGTTGAATCCAGCCTGGACGGCAGCATCACATTGCGGGCAGCGGCTCACCAGCGGTTGCCGCAAAACCAGATACAGAATGATGCCCAGACCGTGAGTAATCACAATAGCAATCACCGTCCACAACACCCGGTTCATGCCCCGGCGTGCAGCATCGTGATTGACGTAGACGATCAGCAAGAAATAGCAGGTGAGTACAGTTCCGACGAAAAAACCAAGGAAACTTCGGAGCGGAAGCGAGGGTGTATCCTTCTGAAGCGCGACCCAGGTATGGAAGAGGATTTGTACGCCAACAAAAACCAGGGCAGCCGCTCCGTAGGCCCATTTGGGAATGAGACGCAATTCCTCGGTAAACTGGGTTCGTATTTCGCTTCTTAATTGCATATAAGTTCTCCGTCTCCCATCCTCAACCGCGCGACGTTCCGTTGGCGTCTGTCAAGTGGATTCCGCGAGCCAAGAAAATCAGGCTGGCGGCGAGCGCGGGCGAAATCCAGAAAACCATGAAGCCGACTTGCCAGACTGGGTTTGAAACGTGCGCCGACCGTCCCAGCCACTCGAAACCGCGCCACAAGAACGGCGTGGTGATAGCCGCGGAAAGACCGACCAGAATGCACGACATCCATACCAGCCACATACGCTCTTGCCTGTGCCGCAGTTGGTCGGCATGTAAACGCACGCGCATCTGGGTGGTTCGAACCAAAGCGCGATCGGCCGCCACCGGCACCGAGCGCAAGGAGCGGACGAACTGTTCGGCAGCCTGACTATAGTCTCGGCAGGACGGGCATTCGTCGAGGTGCGTATGCAACCATGCCTGCTGGGAATCGGTGAGGCCCTGCGAACCACACGCAATTAATTCGCGCGCTTGTTGATGCGGATCGCGGTTCACGCTTGTGCTCCTTTTAATAGTGGCAAGAGCGCGTTCAAACCACGATAGAGCCGCGATTTGACAGTGCCCAGCGGCGCGCCTGTGACCGCCGCAATCTCGTCCAGCGCCAGGCCTTCCTGAAAACGCAACACAATGGCTTCGCGATATTCGGCGGCGATGCCGACCAGAGCCGCGCTGATCTGCTCGGCCTGCTCCTGTCGAGCGATCAGTTGCAAGGCCGAAGGCCGAAGGTCTGGCGGATCGAGCGAGGCTCCCTCTTCTTCATTCAGCAGTCCGTCGAGGCTCGCTGGCTTCTTTCTGCGCAGATAATCGACGGTGAGATGGCGCGCAATGGAAAGCAGCCATGTACTGAATTCATATTTGGGATCGTATTGGTGTCCGCGCTCCAGCACGCGAATCCAAGTTTCCTGAAACATATCCTCCGCGAGTTCGCGGTTGCTGGTCAAGTAAATCAAGTAGCGCAGCAGGCGGTGCTGATACTGCTCAATTAAACGATCGAGCAGTTCGGGATCGCGGCGGCGAAGACCACGGGCGATCGCGCTGGTCTCGGATTCCATCCCATTCACGAAATAGCAGGCTGCGGCGTTCATGCTACCGGATATACGGTCGAAGGGAGGAAAAAGATGCAGCGTTAGGATGCAAGTTGAAGCAATCGAAGTAAGTGTTGTAATTGTAACCAGTTGCCGTCGATGTATAAACTTGTACCTCAGGCCACATTTTCAATCGCCAGCGCCATACCCATGCCGCCGCTTACGCACAAAGTTGACACGCCGCGCTTGGCTTTGCGCTTAAGCATTTCGTGCAGCAGCGTGACCGTGATCCGGGTTCCAGTGCAGCCAATGGGATGGCCGAGCGCAATCGCGCCGCCGTTGACGTTGAGCTTCGAACGATCGAAATGCAACTCCCGGTCGCAAGCCAGGACTTGGGCTGCAAAGGCCTCATTGAGTTCGATCAGGTCGAAATCCGACACTCGCAGTTGATGTTTTTCTTCCAGCTTACGCAACGCCGGCACTGGGCCGATTCCCATGATTCGCGGATCCACGCCCACGGAACTTACAGCGAGAATACGAGCCAGTGGTTTGAGATTATTTTTCCTGGCGAAGTCTTCGCTCGCGAGCACAACCGCGGCAGCGCCATCCGTGATGCCGGACGAATTGCCCGCTGTGATCGTGCCGGTCTTGGAGAACACGGGCGCAAGCTTGGCCATCTTTTCCATCGTGGCTCCCAGAAAAACATGTTCGTCGCGGCTGAAAGTCTGCGGACCTTTCTTGCTCTCAAGAGTAATCGGCGCAAGTTCGTTGTCGAATCGCTTGCCGTCGATGGCTGCCGCTGCGCGGCTCTGCGAGCTGAGTGCAAATTCGTCCTGCTCTTCGCGCGTGATCTTGTATTGCTCGGCCAGCACTTCCGCGGTTTCGCCCATCAACATTTTTGCCAGAGGACAGAAAAAGCCGTCGCGGTGCATGCCATCGACCAGTTCCTGATTCCCCAGGCGATATCCCCAGCGAGCGCCTTCGAGATAATAGGGCAGGCGAGACATCGACTCAGTTCCGCCAGCGAGCACGCAATCGAGATTCCCGGTGGCAATCTCCTGATATCCGAGCGCGATCGATTTGAGGCCTGAGGCGCAAGCCTTATTAACCGTGTAAGCCGGAACTTCCTGCGGGACGCCGCTACGAATAGAAATCTGGCGAGCGACATTCGGGCCTCCGCCCGCCTGGCGTGCGTTGCCGAAAATTGTTTCTTCAATCTGATCTGTACGAATCCCGGCGCGCTCAATAGCGGCTGTCGCCGCGACGATCCCCATGTCGGCGGCGGTCATCGAGGCCAATGAACCTCCAAATTTTCCGATTGGCGTGCGTACGGCAGAAAGGATGTAAACGTCGGGCAGTGGAACCTCCAAATTTAAGTCTAGCATTCGAGAAACACCGACTTAGATGCGACCGAACAAGGCAAAGCTTCGGAGGGCGTCTCGCGCACTTGGCCCGCTTATCAATTCGGAGTCAACAAACTCCAGTCGCGATGAAAACTTCAAACCGTGGGAGACTTCGTTCCGCCGCATGACGGATAACCATTGGCTGACAGTTTGCTTCCAAGATAGAATGCAGTTAGTGAAATCTCAATCTAGTCTTAAGCCGCAAGATCTGGCTCGTGGTTGGTGGCAAATATTGAGTGGAAATGTTCCGCTGCTTTCCATTGAGATCACCCGCGAGTGTCCGCTGAGTTGTCCCGGTTGTTACGCCTACGGGGATAGCCATCTCGGCAACGGGCTCACGCTGCGCGAGCTCAGCGATCTGCGTGGAGATGAATTAGTCGAAGGTGTGCTGGGGCTGGTCCGCCGCCATCGCCCGCTTCATGTTTCGCTGGTCGGTGGTGAGCCCATGATTCGCCATCGAGAATTGGATCGCATTCTTCCCGCGCTCAGCGCTATGAACATTTTCACCATGGTCGTCACTAGTGGTGTGATTGCTGTTCCTGCGCAGTGGATGGAGATCCCTCGGACGCGTGTTGCCGTTTCCGTGGACGGCTTGCCGGAGCATCATGACGTTCGTCGAAAGCCGGCAACCTACGAGCGCATTCTCCACAACATTGAGGGACGCAAAATCAATGTGCACTGGGTCATCACTCGACCGATGCTGAAGCGGTCTGGCTATCTTGAGGAGTACGTCGCGTTCTGGAATGCGCGACCCGAAGTCGATCACATCTGGGTCAGCCTGTACAGTCCGCAGATCGGGGAAGAAAGCGCCGAACGGCTCACGCTGGAAGATCGGGAGCGAATCGCGAAAGAGTTGCCGCCCTTGAGCGCGAATTATCCGAAATTGTTGATTCCCGAAGGCATGGCGCGTGCGTTCGTAAGTCCGCCGAAAAACCCTCAGAGCTGCCTGTTCGCCAAAATGTCGGTGAACTATTCTGCCGATTTCAAAACTCACGTCGAACCCTGCGTGTTCGGCGGCAATCCCGACTGCAGCAATTGCGGATGCAGCATCAGCAGCGCGCTCCATTGGATTGAGGATATTAAAGTTGCGGGACCGCTTCGCGTCGGCCATCTGGTAAACGCATCGCTCAGCATCGGTTCGGCCTGGAATCGATTGCGCACTAATGGGCAGCGACTGAGCCGTTGGCAGCCGGGAGCGAACTTCAAGCGCGAAGGAAGCTCACTGGTCCAGATTCAAGCCCCGGAACAGAATGAAATCGTGTGACGAGCCGCATGGTTCGCATCTATGAAACTTGCCTGCGAACAGACTAGTTGATAGACTAGTATGCATGGCCCATCCAACTACAGTTGGAGTCTTCGACGCAAAGACCCATCTGAATAGCCTTCTGAAGAGAGTTTCCAAGGGCGAGACGATCCGAATCACAAGAAGAGGGATTCCGATTGCGAAATTGGTTCCCGCCGATGCGGGCGAGAAAGCAGACCCTCATCAGGTTGTTAGAGAAATTCGCGAGCTTCGAAAAAATGCGACTCTTGGAAAGATCACGATCGGCGAGTTGATCGCTGCGGGGCGCCGTTATTAGGCGAATCGTCCTGGATGCATCTGTGGCCGTGGCTTGGTGCTTCGAAGACGAGCAGGTGCCGTTCACAGAAGGAGTTCTCGATTTGCTTTCGGCCGGAACCGAGGCGATTACTCCTGCCATATGGCCCTTTGAAGTTGCGAATGCCTTGATGGTGGCGGAACGGCGCAAGCGCATTACCCTGGCGCAGGTTACAGCCTTGCTTCGGCGTATCGAGGACCTTCCGATTTCGGTTGAACCCATGGAGGCCGGGCGTGCCTTCGAGCAGATCTTGTCGCTTGGGCGACAACAGAATCTGAGCGAGTACGGAGCCTCTTACCTGGAGCTGGCTCTGAGGACCGGACTTCCGCTGGCCACTATGGATGGGAAACTAAGGGAAGCTGCCAGGCTCCTCAATGTCGGACTGCCGAAAATCTAAACTCAACCGCTGCTGTTTTGCGCCCCGATTTGACCACCGCGAATTCATGAGCCGGGCAAGCTTCGATCGGCCCCACGCTGTCGAATTAAGTGAAACGGTTGGCTCCTGATCTGCACCATCCCTTTAAGTCCGGTATTTCCGGTTACTTCATTCAAGCCGACGTACGGGTTCGTGACGGCCTCGCCAGGCGAACAATTTCGTACAGCCAATTGGGAGGAATACTGTCATGGCGGCGAACCCAAAGATCGCTCCTCAGATCAATCCTGTTTCTGAGAAGGAAACCATACGGCTCTGTGAGCCGAAGCCCGTAACTCTGAAACAGCGGATCCAGAATCTCTTAATTGAGGTCTTCAAGGGACACGAAGAATTTCTCGGTTGGACTCCCGATTAGTTTTCAACTTGCACTCTCCGCATAGAGCGCCCACGCGGTGGCAAGATCCTGAACAACGTGGCCAAGAGACTTGTACACGGTGATTTCCTCTGCCGAACGGCGGCCCTCGATTTCGCCCGCCAACACTTGGCCAATTTCAGCAACGATATCTTTGTCATCGACCAATCCCGCCGCTTTGGCGCGCAGAAACTCCGCACCTTGATTTAGAACGCCCTCGCGGCTGTCAGCAATGAAGCGCGAACGAACGACGACTTCGCTATCGACTTCCGCGGGCCCCGCATGACTCGACCCGACTAAATTCAGGTGTGTCCCGGGCCGAACCCATTCGCCCATTAAAATCGGCTCGGCAGCCGAAGTGACTGTACAAACAATGTCAGCCTCGGAGACCGCTTCTTTTACGCTTCCCGCCGCAGAGATAGGCACTTCGAGTTCGGCTTGCGTCCGCTCGGCGAAGGCGCGCGCCCGTTCCGGCGATCGACCCCATACCACGATTGATTTAAGATCGCGAACCTTCCCGATCGAACGCGCGTGCGTCGCGGCTTGTTCGCCATACCCGAGGAGTGTCAGTCGACAAGCGTCTTTGCGCGCCAACGCGTCTGTCGCGACTGCGCTTGCCGCCGCCGTTCGGATCGCCGTGAGCTCTCCCGCATGGACAACACAAACCGGCGCGCCGCTTTCTGGATCGAACAGGATCACGAGGCCTTGATGCGACTGTATTCCGCGAGCGAAGTTCTCAGGAAAGACGCTGATCAACTTCGCGCCAAATACGGCGTGCGCACCCATCGCACCCGGCATGACACCGAAGAGCCGGCCATCGGAGAGTGGAATAATCGAACGGAGCAGTTGCCTGGTTTCACCACGCGAGAATGCAATCATCGCCTGCCGCACGATAGGAATGCACATCTCGTAGGTGAGCCGTTTGGCTACTTCTTCGCGATCTATGAATCGCATCGGCAAATTCCTTGTTGTTGGCTTTTATTATAGGTGTTGGCGAATACCCGGGTGGTGCTGCTGCGGACAAGCCATCGACCGGAGATACGAAGAACGCGGGCAATTTCGGAAAGCCATCCCTCAACCGCCGCGGACAAACGCGCCGATTGAATCGTTCGTCCTTCCATTTAGTAAGATGGAACAGGAGACGAGTAGTTAGCGTAAGGAATTTACAAAATGGCGAATGTGAAGGCGAAAAAAGGCGTGATCGGAATCCTTACCGGAGGCGGCGACGTGCCCGGCTTGAACCCCGCAATCCGCGCCGTCACTTTTCGGGCGATCCGCGAGGGCTGCCAGGTGATTGGACTTCGTCGAGGGTGGGCTGGCCTGGTCGATATTGTCCGCGAAAAGGATTACGACAACAGCGACAACTTTCAAACTTTGACCGAAGAAATCGTGAATCGCGCTGGCCGCACTGGTGGAACCTTTCTTCATAGCTCGCGCACCAACCCTGGCAAAGTCAAGAAATCCGCCGTTCCTCCTCATCTGCAGGCTACCTATAACGCCGAGATCAACGATCTGACGCCCGAAGTGCTCAAAAACCTTGACTGGCTGGGAATTGACTACCTCATCCCCATCGGTGGCGATGACACGCTGAGCTATGGCGTGCGCCTTTATCAGGAAGGCGTAAAAGTAGTCGCCATTCCGAAGACCATGGACAACGACGTCCCGGGAACCGATTACTGCGTCGGCTTCAGCACCGCGGTTACTCGGACCATTCAAATGACCAACGACCTGCGCACCTCCGCTGGCTCGCATGAGCGTTTCCTGGTTCTCGAAGTGTTCGGCCGGTACGCGGGTTTTACTGCGATGCTTCCAACTATGGCGGGAGCCGCCAACCGCTGCGTGATCCCGGAGCACCGTTTCAATATCGAGAGATTGGCGGAATTGTTGGTTGCTGATCGTCAGAAGAACCCAAGCCACTATTCCGTCGTGCTGGTTTCTGAAGGAGCTATGTTCGAAGGCGGCGATATGGTTTTCGAAGACCATGCGACTGATGCTTTCGGCCACAAAAAGCTGGGAGGCATCGGCGATCTGGTCTCGGAAAAACTGAAAGAGCTGTCGCCCAAGTACAACAAGGGCAAAACTATCGAAGTGATCAATCAAAAGCTGGGCTACCTGGTCCGATGCGGCGATCCCGATGCCATCGACTCAATCGTCCCCATGGCTTATGGCAATCTCGCCCTCGACCTGTTGCTGAACCGCATTCACGGTCGGTTGGTGGTCCTGAAGAATGGCCGCTACGACAACATGCCGGTCGACGCCGTCATCGCGTCGAAGAAAGTTGTGAATGTGAAGGAGCACTACAACACTGACCGGCTCCGTCCCCATTTCAGCAGCTTCGAAATGAAGCCGCTGTTCATCATGACCAGCGAAGCAGGATAGACGGATACGAGCTTAAAGAGCGGCTTTGATCGCCGCGACCCGTTGCGACAAGCTTGCCCGTTCCACAGAGACGATCTCAAACCCGTGGTTGCGGTAGGTCTCTTCGTGGATCCGTTCGAAACGCAGAGTCTCTTCGAAGCTGATCCGCCGCGCTTCAGTCGGCGTAATGAAACCAAGATTTCGAATAAAGAAAAAGCGTTTTTCAAAGATTGCTTCCGTCTTGATCCGCTCCAGTTCGCGGGCGAGAATCTCCGACGAAGGGTGTCCCAGATAAGCCGCCAGCGCAGCGGTACAAACGGCGGACCGATCGTGAAACTGTATGTCGGCCAGTTCGCTTGACGCGCGAAGCTGCCGCCGCCTCTGCAGGTCAACCACCGCATCGATGAACGAAGGATGCGTCCACGGCTCAGCAATACCTTGCGCCTGCCGCACCGCGATGACGTCGGTGGCCGCTTCTTCGACGACGCTGAAGCCCTCCAGTTCCAATTGGCGGAGTATCACTGTTTTCCCCGCGCCCGGCGCGCCGGTTAGTACGAACCTCTTCATTGAGATCCTCTCTTTTTTGCAATAGTCTCAGATGACGTCATCCTGAAGGCCCGCGCTCTCTCAAGCGGGCCGAAGGATCTCGCGCGCAGTGACTGCGAACTCCTCGTTGCCGAACCGTTCGACAAGACACTCACGCAACAGACTGGAATCGCTTCGCGGGGCATGGTAACTTCAGAGCAGATTGCTGCCCAAGGTAAAAACGACCATGCCATCGCAGACCCCACCCGAGCCAAAACAGAATGCTGAACACGCCCCCGTCGTGGAGCACGTTTCAAGTGCCCATGAACTGCTGAATTCTTTGCGGAAACGAATCGGAGAACATCCCGAACTTGCCGAAGCAATCAACAAACTGGAGTCGGCGCTCAACATATTGACCGTGAAAACCGGCGGTATGCTGTAGTTTAGGAAAGAAATGGTAAGCGAGAATCAGATGTAACTTGGGCCGGAGCCAGCAGAGCGAACAGAACCCGCAGAGCGCTAAACGCATTCCTCGTGGCAACATTCCACATTCACAGCCAGCCCTTTGTCCTTGCAATGCGCGCGGCTTCGACGCGGTTGTTCGCGCCCAGCTTGCTGATGGCCTCGGAAAGATAATTACGAACTGTTCCCTCGGATAGACTAAGTTCAGACGCGATATCGCCGCTGGTCACTCCGTCGCCCGCAAGGCGCAGCACTTGCCGTTCGCGATCGGTTAGCGGATCTGGTTCCGCCCACGCTTCCGTGGCCAGTTCCGGATCAATCACCCGCAAGCCCTGTTGTACCCGGCGCACGGCCTCGGCGAGTTCTTCGGAGCGCATGTCTTTTAGCAAATATCCCGAAGCTCCAGCTTCAAGTGCCCGTCGCAAATACCCTGCCCGCGCGAAAGTAGTCAGAATAATCACGCGTGTTCCGGTTCGCCGCCGTTGCAGTTCGCCAGCAACGTCGAGCCCGGTCATCTCCGGCATTTCAATGTCGGTAATGAACACATCGGGCTTGTGCGCCAGCACCGCCTGTAGAGCTTCTTTGCCATTGCGAGACCGGGCCACAACGGTGATGTCACCTTCGATCTCAAGCAGCGCAGCCAATGCGCCCAAAACCATGCCCTGATCTTCGGCGATCACAACTCGAATCGTCCTGCGTCCGTTCTTGGGTTGAAGGCTCAATGACGACCATTCTCTTTGGCTGGACTCAGCGGGAACTCAATACTCAGCCGCGTTCCCGCGCTGTTCTCACGCTCAAGCGTGCCGCCGAGCGCTTCAATTCGCTCGCGCATACCTCGCAGGCCGTTGCCTTCGACTGCGCCGCCGCCCCGGCCATCGTCCTGAATTTCGATGCGGCAGTTTCCGTTCACCGGAATCAGCCGCAAATAACAATTATGGGCTCGCGCATGGCGCACGACGTTGGTCACGGCTTCGCGCACCACCAACGCAACCACGCTCTCTTGCGCTGGCGTCAAGCGAACTTCTTCGGACTCGGACTTCACAATTACGCCCGCAGTTTCCAGCGTCGCTTTGGCGGCCTTGAGTTCGGCTTCGAGGCTGTGGGCGCGATATCCCCGAATCGTGCTTCGAACATCGGCCAAAGCCGCGCGAGAGGTTTGCTCGACGTCGGCCATTTCGGCCTTCGCGCGTTGCGGATCGTGGTCGATCAACTTGCCGGCCAGCTCCGACTTCAAAATAATCACCGAAAGCGTGTGACCCAGCACGTCGTGCAGATCACGCGCAATCCTTTCACGCTCTGCGACCTTTGCCAAATGCTCGATTTCTTCGTGGGCCTTTTCCAGGCGGTTTCGCGCACGCTCTCGTTGCGCAAAATAGATATTGCTGCAACCCACCACCATCGAAAGTCCGCCGCCGTAGAACAAGAACCATCCCGATAGATGCAAGAGCCACCACTCCGCTGTGGCTACTGCGAGCACGCCCGCCAGCAGTTTGAGTGCGGCCCATTCCGTTTCCACCGCGAAGGGGATGAACGCGGCCGCAAAAACGAAAAATGTGCAGGATCCCTCGTTGAAAGGGGCAAAGCCCGCGCCGAGCACGACAAACGCCGCAATATTAAGCAGATTCCACGGGCACTTGATCCAGAAAAAACTAAAATAAACCGCTAAGAAGGCAATGGTGCCCAGCGCGGTGGCAAGCCATCCCTTCCAAGTGGTGTGGTTCAATATCGGGGTGATAAGAAAAAAACAGAAGTAAAAAAGCCAGGTGTAAGGCGCCCAGCCATGCCGACCTTTAGGTAAAAGCCTCATTGCAGCTCTAGGCTACCCCTTTTTGCTGTCGCCCGTCAGCCCAGTTTCGTGCTGGCCGGAGCACCCAAGCCCGAAGGCCAGCAGAAGCGAGAGTGGGATGAGAATCACGAGCAAGTCGATACGGCCCTGCGTGACCAACAGTAAAACCGCGCACAGAACCAAAGCCCATCCAACACATTGATTGACCTTCATAGTTTTTCTCCACAAGTTAATTCTTGGTTTCGCCTTAGCCGTAGGTTTTTCCTTCGTCGCGCTGAAAGCCCAGCCGAGCCACGCCCAGGCAAATGAGCGAGAATCCGATGAGCGCTTCCCAATGAATCAAGTTCGACTCGTGCTGTCCCGCTCCCACCACGCTGAATGCAAGTTGAGCCAGATGATAGGGTGGAAGAAAATGGGCGATCTGTTGCATTACTTTAGGCAAGAACATGATTGGGACCCAGAGCCCGGAGCAAAAAGACAACGGAAGATAAATCAGATTGATAGTTGCGACCGCAGAATTTGGGCCCACGAAATATCCGATCGCCAATCCCATGGCGCAGAAGGGAAGCGAACCCGCGACCAGGATCGCAACCAGCTTTGCCGCATCGAGCACTGGCAAATGCACGCCGCCGACGGTAATTCCCAGCAACAAAAGCAGCACCACGACTACGGCGCTGAAGATCATGCCGAGCGCGACTTTCGCCGCGAAGTATGCAAACGGAGGCATGGGGCTGGCGCGCTTCACTTGTAGCCATCCCAAGCCGCGCTCGGCGGCCAAGCCCGACGCTGTGCCAAACAGCGATGCTCCCATCACTCCGAATGTGCCGTAACTCGGGATCAAGTAGGTTGCGATCCCAACTCCGCCCACGGGCGCATCCTTGTGATTAAGTACGAGGCCGAACAGCACGTAGAACATTAGTGGAAACGAAATCGTAGAAATCGAGTAGGCTCGAAGGCGCAGCCGGGTCAGAAATTCGTATTTCGCTTCCTTGAAATAAATCGCAAGGGTTCGGCTTAACGGGCGAGCCCAGGAGCTGTTTCCAAGTGCTATGGGAGCAGTAGCCATGTTCGTTTTCCTTTCAAGTAATTCATTTCTGCTGATCTCGCGGTGGCCTTAAGCGGCGCCGTTGTTTGCGCTGGTCAGGGCTAGAAACGCTTCTTCCAATCCGGCGCTGGTGACTTCGATCCCGGAGAGCCCCGTATCGCGCACCAACAATTCGCGAAGAATTGGCTCGGCGGAGCGGACACGGATCTCAAGCCCCTCACGATCTCTGCGAACTTCGATCACGCCGGGCAAGCTCCGAACGATTTCAATGTCCAGCGAAGTCACGCAGCGAATGCGGCGTCCGGCAGTGTTGGCCTTGATCTCAGCCGGCGTTCCCTCCGCAATAATTTCGCCGCGATTGATCACGACCACTCGGTCCGCAAGTGCGTCGGCTTCTTCCAGGTAGTGAGTTGTGAGCAGCACAGTCTTGCCGCGCGCGACCAGCCTGCGAATCTCCTCCCAAAGCACGCGCCGGGATTCAACGTCTAAGCCGACCGTGGGCTCGTCGAGAAACAAAATGTCAGGATTGCCACAGAGAGCGAGCGCAAACAGGACACGCTGCCGCTGCCCGCCGGAGAGTTCGCCGAACTCACGGTCCTTGATCTCTTGCAGTCCCGCCAGGGTCAGAGTTTCCGCCAGCGGCAACGGATTTGGATAGTAGGACGAAAAAAGATCAATGTGTTCGCGAACGCGCAACGTTTCGGGCACCTTGGCCACTTGCAGCATGGCACCGATGCGGGTTCGAACCTCGGCGTGGATCGGGTCTCCGCCAAAAACGCTGACCGTGCCCGTCGTCGGTTTTGCCAACCCAAGAAACAGTTTGACGGCCGTCGTTTTGCCTGCGCCATTCGGTCCTAAAAGCGCTACCAACTCGCCCGCCCGGACGCTGAAATCAACCTGCCGCAAAGCGTGCACTTCGCCGAAGTTCTTACTGACTCGCCGCAGGGTCGCAATCACCGCTCCGCCGTTAACCTGGACCTCGGTATGAATTTCCTGGACCTCTTGAAGTGCTGTAATCATCAGATTCCTCGCTTCCGTTGGGGCCTGAATCGATCTCGCCAGTGGACTTATCTTCGGTTAATCGAGTGCAACCCGCCAGTGGAGAACATCATCAAGTTATCGTGACAAATGTCACTCCCGCGCCATGCCTTTGTCCGGATCGCGTAACAAACTCTGCTTTCGGACAAATAAATCGTCAAGGTTCGATATAATCCCAAGTTCGTAAGGGATCGGCACAAGTCGCTACGCAGATCGCGGCCCATGCTTTCAGGCCGCTTCGTTTTGAGCGGAGGTCGATCCGGATAGGATTTCGTTTGCGTTCACGTGACCCAAGAACGGTTCTGAGCGTGCTTGAGAATGGCGTGCGAGGTGTGATGCGAATACGGCCTGGAGTTGAGCTGGCGAGCATGAGCGACATTGGCTGCCAGCGAGAAAACAATGAAGATCAGCTTGCTTACTGGGAGCCGGCCGACGACAAAGAGTTTGCGCGCAAGGGCAGGCTGGCCGTAGTAGCCGATGGCATGGGCGGTCACGAAGGCGGCCAGGAAGCCAGCCGCATCGCCGTCGATTCCATCAAGGAAGTTTTTGCCGAAACTCCCGACGCGGACGTGCAATCGCTCCTGCTCACCGGATTTCAAATCGCTCACGAACGCATCTTGGAATACGCCAGCGCTCATCCGGAACTGCATGGCATGGGGACGACAGCCACCGCAATCGTCCTTCTCGACAATCAACTTTATTTTGCGCACGTTGGCGATAGTCGTTTGTGCCTGGTGCGCGGAGCAACGATTTCCCGCCTGACTCACGATGATTCTTACGTTGGGCGCCTGGTGCAGACTGGCGTGATTAGTGCGGAGGAAGCGGAGACTCATCCGCAAAGGCATATTCTCACCGCAGCGCTTGGGGCGGGCACAGAGATCTCGCCCGAGTCGCCGCAGCATCCCATCTCATTGCAGACGGGCGATGTGCTGGTTCTGTGTACGGACGGATTGTGGAGTTTGCTGAATGAACATGAGATGCAGGCCATCGTCACCAGCAACGATCCAGCCACAGCATGCCGTGCTCTGATTAAATTAGCCAGAGACCGCGGCGGTCCCGATAACATTACGGTGCAGGTTTTGCGGGTTAACGCGGGTACGACTGCGTAGTCAGTTCTCTGGCCTGTGCCGCAGAATCAAATCGCCTTCGCTTGGCGGCAGCGAGAACGGGAATTCGACGATCCGGTCTTGGAAGGGAACCCGCAGCACAAATTCTTCTTGCTTCTGCAGATCCTCAATCCATTTACTTTTGGTGCTGAATAGCACCCACCCACTCGCATCTGGATGGCTGCTGTTTAGCGTCACTGAGCGCAATGTGCGGGTTCTCAGAAACTCGATCATCTCTGCGGCGTCCTTCTGGTGGCCGGCCAGCATGGTTTCTTTCTCTTCTTTTTTTTCTGGGTGCTTCCGAATTTCACGCTCAGTTTCTTCTGACAGGGCATCGGCGTCGCTCTGCTGCTTGGCTGCGAGAGTGTCTGGATCTAGCGCATTGTGTAGGTCGTGATAGTGCTTCACAAATTCCAAGGTGACTTTGCTTGGCGCTACATCACCGGTATCTTTTCCTCGATAATGTACGCTGAGCAACACGGCGAAGATCGGCTGCGAGCGGCGACGTACTTTCTCCAGTTCCTGGGCGTCCACCCCAAGGACAATCCCAAAATCGGCGTTCCACAAACTGTAGCGATATTTGCCGTCGTCGTCGCGGATGAAAGTGCAACCGGGCGCGCCTGCTTCCCATCGTAAGTCAGGCATGGCTTGCGTTTTTTGTGGGCCTGGAAGAGTTGCGGGCGCGGCGAGAGCAAACAGCAAGCCAAGCGTCGTTGCTTGGACAACAGGACCGGGACGCATCGTAGTCTGCTTTCAGACTACTACCGATCGATTGCGCAACCAGGGGAAACTATGAAGATTGATTAGCCAACTTACCGAAGCGGAACTGATGCGGAGTCAGCCTATTCGTACCGCAAAGCCTCAATCGGATCCAGCCGTGAAGCCCGCACCGCAGGAACCATTCCGCTGATCAGACCCACTGCGGTCAAAATGATCGTAGCCACCAGCAGCGTGCCGGGCGCGATGATCAGGCGAATGTCGCCTGCTTCCGCGTTCTTCGCCATCGCACTGTACAGCGTGAGCCGTCCGACGGAGAGCGAGACCATGTACGCCAATATGACTCCAAGCGCCCCACCGATGAAAGTAATGGTCAGAGCTTCGGCGAGAAACTGCGTCAGGATGTGTCCGCGACGCGCGCCCAGGGCTTTTTCCACGCCAATCTCACGCGTGCGCTGGCTCACCGAAACCAGCATGATGTTCATTAGACCGACGCCGCCAATGCCCAGTGTCAGGGTTCCGATGAACCCCAGCAAAATCTTCAGGCCAATGGTGATGACTTCAAATTGGTGAACCTGTTCCATCAGGTTAAATACGCGAACGGCGCGGCGATCGGTTGGGCTGAACTTGTGCTGAACCGCCAGCACTTCGCGCGTCGCCTGCTCGAGGTGCTCATATTCCGGAGTTTCGTAGTTGAACCAAATGGAATCGATATAGTGAGTGTCTTTCAGATCACTCATGGTGGTGAACGGAACGTAAATGGCACGGTTAATGTCATCGTCGCCTTCTTGCATCTTCGCGCTCAGGACACCAACCACTTCGAAGCTGAGGCCATCGATGCGAATGCGTTCGCCAATGGCATTTCGACCGGAGAAAAGTTTTTCCTTGGCCTCCGATCCGATGACCGTTACCCGGGCGTGCTGACTTTCGTCTTGCATGTTGTAGAAGCGACCCTCGCCCAGCTTGAGTGCGCGGACGGAATCGACGTTGGAATAATTTCCTGTAACACCGAATGTGAAAGAGCGAGTATCAAACTGGATGTTGCACTGCTTACTTACTTCGGGAGTGATGTGGGTGATTTGGGGAAGATTGGTTGTCAGCGTGTCGACATCGTCCATGGTGAAGCGGATCGGAACACCCGCTTTCTGCCCGCCCGCCTGCATCGAGGTGCGGCCAGGAACGAGGATCATCAGCTTGGTGCCAAAGTTGGCGAAGATATTGGCGCAGGCCCGGCCAAAACCGTCGCCATAAGCAAGCAGCATGACAACGGTCGCGATGCCCCACGCCATGCCAAGCATGGTGAGAGCGGTGCGCCGCCGATTGTGCCGCATGGCGCCGTAGGCCTCTTGAAATAGATCTCGAAACATTCTTACTCCTGCCGCAGCGCTTCCACGGGCTGCAGCATGGCGGCTTTGCGCGCGGGATAAATTCCCGCGATGACGCCCGCAATCGTGAGGCTGGCAATTGCCAAAATTGCCGACGTCGGCACAATTTTAGGAGGGTCAAACCCGCCCGGACCTTGCTGCGTACCCAGCACTGCCATCAAGCCCGCCGCGAATCCCATGCCGATTAAACCGCTGAAAAGAGTGAGCATTATGCCTTCCAGAAAAAACTGCAGTAAAATGCTGTGGTTGGTCGCGCCCAGTGCTTTCCGTAATCCGATCTCTCGAGTGCGTTCCGCCACTGTAACCAGCATGATGTTAATTACGCCAATCGCGCCCAGCGCCAGCGTGACCAACCCCACCGCACCCAGAAACATGTTCATGGCGTCGAAGATCATGCCAATCGCTTTCGAATTCTGAATCGTGTCCCAGCCTTCAAAGGCATTCTTATCGCGGTAGTCAAAGCCGTGATTGCGTGCAATCAGTTTGAAAACTTCGTCCTGCGCTATCAGATGTTCATCAGTCACGCGCGGCTGATAATTAATAAATGAAATGGAGTTCTCGTGGTTCTCGCCTTTGAGCGGGAAAAGAGTTGCCATCACTTTGTACGGAATGTACCCGCGCATGTTGGTGGAGTTATCGTCGCCGCGGCCGACGCGCTCCACGGTACCGACAACCTCAAAAGTGATGTCATTCAGAATGATGGTCGCACCCACGGCGGGGCGTCCGGGAAACAGATTCTTGACCAGTTCATCGCCCAACACAATGACGTTGCGTCGCTGAGTCTCGTCCAGGCCGTTGAGCCAGCGTCCCTGCTTGAGTGGAAGATAACGAATCTCGTTGAACTGAGGTTCAACTCCGGCCAGCTCTCCGTTCGCGCTGGCGAATTCGCTGACCGCGCGCACATCGGTGCGAATCAGCACCGGAGACGCGTTGCGCACGTGCGGCGCTTCCTTGCGGATATCCAGATAGTCCTCATAAGTAAGCAGGTAGTTGCGCGCCGAGTTCATGCTACCTTCGACCACCGGAGCGCGCCCCGGATAGATGAACATAATGTCTTTGCCGTACTGCGCCAATTCGCGTTTGTTACCTGACCTAAAACCTTCTCCGAGGCCTACCAGCAGCAGCAAAGAACCCACGCCCCAGGCGATCCCGAACATGGTGAGGAATGAACGCAGCTTGTGAGCCCACAGGGTGCGGAAGATTTGCGCGAAAATGTCCACAAGCATCCGCATAGTATTAGGATACGCATATTGGACGTATTTAGTTCAGGGTTTGGTAGCAGGCAGGTTACGCCGGAGTCTACAACTCTCGCCAGACATCCTTGAAGTCGAAAATCCCCTTTTTCCCGACCAGCCACTCGGCGGCGCGCACCGCTCCTTCGGCAAATCCCCGGCGGGACTTGGCGGTATGGCAAAGGTAGATGGTGTCTGCAGGCGAATCGAGCACCAGTTCGTGCATTCCGACCACGTCGCCTTCGCGGAACGAAGTGATTTCAAGCTCGGTTCCGGCTGACTCCTGAACGACTTTTTGCAGCGCCATTGCGGTTCCCGATGGCGCGTCTTTTTTCTGTGCGTGATGGCGCTCGAAGATCTGACCGAAATACTGGTGTTGCAGAGCAGCGGCAGCGCTTCGTGCAACCTCGAAGAACAGGTTTACACCCACCGAGAAATTCGCAGCGTACAGCAAACCGATCCCGCATCCGGGGTCTTCCACCATCGGCCGGATTCGCGGTAGTTCGGCGTACCAGCCGGTAGTTCCGACGACAATGCTTTTCTTGGCTCGGATACAAGCTTCAACGTTCTCCAGCACTGCGTTAGGTGCAGTGAAATCGATCACCATGTTGATCGGAACCAGCTTTTCGGCTGTCAGGGCCGAAGCCTTCGGATTGTCGCTAGCGTTAAGCACATCGACGTGATGGCGTCGTTCTCGCGCCACTTCCGCGACCAGCGATCCCGTTTTGCCCCGCCCTAAGACAAGAATATTCATGAGCAGATTTGCTCCGCGCACTCTGCGGCACTTCTCAGCGCTCCGCGTTTTAAGATCTGTCGCTCAGGCAAACACCTCGGGATCCAGATCCGAGAAGAATGTCTTGTGCAACCGCCGAACGACTTGCGGCACTTCGTCCTCTTCGATTACGAAGGTCAAGTTGATCTCCGAAGCTCCCTGCGAAATCATGCGAATCTTCACGTCGGAAAGCTCGCCGAAGACGCGGGCCGCGATACCCGGCGTCTCTCGAAGATTTTCCCCCACCAGACAAACAATCGCCTTGCGGCCTTCATATTTCACGTCAGCCAACTTCGCCAGATCAGCCGCCAGCGCGGGGATCGACTCATTGGAATCCACCGTCAACGAGACGCTCACTTCAGAAGTCGAGACGACGTCAACCGCGACTCGATGCCGGTCAAATGCCTCGAAAATCGCGCGCAGAAAACCGTGGGCCAGCAGCATCCGCGGTGCCGCGACATCAATAATGGTGATGCGTTTCTTGGCCGCGATGGCCTTGAAAAAATTCTTACAGGGAGGAACACGGGCTGAGATCCGGGTTCCTTCACAACCGGGATTCCGCGAATTCAAAACATAAACCGGAATATTCTTTTGAATAGCCGGCAGCACGGTCGCGGGATGCAGGACCTTGGCCCCGAAGTAAGCCAACTCAGCCGCTTCATCGAAACTGATGACTTTGATTCGCCGCGCCTCGGGGCACAGGTTGGGGTCGGTCGTCATCATGCCGTCAACGTCGGTCCAAATTTCAATCCTTTCGGCGCCCAGTCCAGATCCCACAATGGCCGCTGAATAGTCCGATCCACCGCGCCCGATCGTGGTCGTGATCCCCGCCTTGGTCGCGCCGATGAAACCGCCCATCACCGGGACCCGGCCCTTGTCCAGCACGGGCTGCACTTTTGCCCGCAGCCGTTGGTTGGTCTCTTCCATCAAAGGAGCGGCCCGCATGTGCTCGTTGTCCGTGATGACGCATTCGCGCGAATCCACCATCGTGGAGTTAAGCCCGTGCGCGGCAAAAGCGGCCGCAACAATGCGGCTGGAAAGAATTTCGCCGAATGCGGCGACGTGGTCGGTGGTGCGCGGAGTCAACTCGCCTACGGCAGCGATGCCGCGCAAGAGTTCATCCAGCGCCTCGAAGTAGACTCCTAAATCGCTGTGGAACTCAGTGAACAGCGCCGTACCAAGCAGTTCGCCAGCCGTGTTGTAATGCCGTTCGCGGAGGGCTCGGGAAAGACTGAGCGCGGCCTTGCGATCGCCGCTTCCCGCAGCCCGCGCCATCGCCAGCAACTGGTCGGTGACTTTGGACATGGCGCTGACCACGACCACCGGCTTTTGGGACAGCCGTCCTTTAACGATGTCAGCCGCTCGCTCGATGGCCTTGGCATCCTGCACCGAGGTGCCGCCAAATTTCATGACGATCATTGGCCGAGGTAACCCCGCACCTTGAGCAACTCAGCATTGAGCACGGCTGCGCCCGCCGCGCCTCGAATCGTGTTGTGAGAAAGCACAGTGAATTTCCAATCGAAGACGCCGCAGGGCCGCAAACGACCAACTGTCGCCGTCATCCCCTTGCCCGAGTCAACGTCCAACCGGGGCTGCGGCCGGTCCGCTGACTCCGTATAACGCACGGGCTGTTCCGGCGCGCTCGGTAGTTTTAATTCCTGAGGTGCGCTGCGAAATTCATTCCACGCCTTGATTATCTCGTCCGGACGCGCCTTCTTCTTCAGTTTTACTGACACCGATTCAGTGTGTCCGTCCTCGACAGCCACCCGATTGCACTGCGCGCTCATGCCGAATGCTGCTGGTATAAAGCCCGAGCCGTTCAGCCGTCCCAGAAGCTTGTGGGTTTCTTCTTCCAATTTTTCTTCTTCTTTCGGAATGTACGGGATCACGTTGCCCAGAATGTCGAGCGAAGCTACGCCCGGATATCCCGCGCCACTCACCGCTTGCATGGTGACCACCATCACCGTTTCCAGGCCGAATAAATCTTGCAGGGGCTTCAAGGCCATCACCAGCCCGATAGCGCAGCAATTCGGATTCGTGACCACGAAACCACCCGATTTTTTTCGCCAGCTCTGGCATTCGATCATCTGAATGTGGTCGGGATTGACCTCTGGAATCACCAGCGGCACGTCGTTTTGCATCCGCAGTGCGCTGGAGTTGGTTACTACGGCGCAACCGGCGGCGGCGAAGCGGGGTTCCATTTCAGCAGCAATCGATGTGTCCAGCGCCGCAAAAATAATTTTCGGAGCACCCTCCGGATCGGCGGGAGATACGCGCATTTCGGCCACGCGAGCGGGTACCGGCGTCTTCATTTTCCAGCGTGCCGCCTCCCCGTATAGGCGGCCTTCGGAGCGGTCGGAAGCAGCCAGCCACGCGATCTCGAACCACGGATGATGCTCCAGCATCTGCACAAAGCGCTGCCCTACCATTCCGGTTGCGCCCAGGATCCCCACAGCAGTCTTCGTCTGCATAGTTGAATTGCATTTTACAACAGGCGCTTACCGGCATTGACGCGACCATACTTGCGTGACCGTGACTGAAGTAAGGAACGCGGCCATCCAGCGCAAACAGGCACATTGCAGAAAAGTCGATTTCTGCCGATAGAAGAGCGTGAGGGTTAAATATGCCCGAGCTGCGCCAGAACTATTTCACTAAGGAATGGGTCATCATCGCGACCGAGCGCGCCAAGCGTCCAGAGGAGTTGGCTACCAAACGCCCGGCCAAAGTTGTTCCTGCCTTTGTCGATGGCTGTCCGTTCTGCATGGGCAACGAAATCAAAACTCCGACAGAGGTAATGCGGGTTCCCGCTAATGGCAGCGGTCCCTGGCAAGTGCGGGTCATAGCCAATAAGTTCGCAGCGCTGTCGCCGGAAGCCCAGCCCATCCGCACCATTCATCGTTCGCGTCGGAGCATGGGGGGATTTGGCGTGCACGACGTCATCATCGAGACACCCGACCACTCGCATTCCATCGCCACCATGTCGGATGCCCACGTGGCCAACATTCTGCGCGTCTACAAATCGCGGTACGACGCGCTGAGCCTTGATCCCCGCATCGCCCACGTCACTATTTTCAAAAACCACGGCGACGCCGCCGGCGCCAGCATGGAGCATCCCCACTCCCAACTGATTGCCACTCCGGTAATTTCTCATCAAATACGCGAGCGCTTCACCCAGGCCTTGAACCACTATGACGAATTCGGTGAATGCATGTTCTGCCAATCGTTAGAGGAAGAAATCGCAGACCGCGACCGTATCGTGCTCATGACCGACCATTTCGTTGCTCTGGAACTCTACGCGTCGCCGACGCCGTTCTGCACTCCCATTTATCCAAGAAGGCACATGGCTAGCTTTGGCGACATCAGCGCAGTCGAAATTGCGGATCTGGCGCGCGTGCTGCGAACCGTTCTGGCAAAATTGCACCACGGGCTGGGCAATCCGGATTTCAACTTCACCATTCGAAGCGCGCCCGCCGAGTACGTTGGCGTGAAGCATTTTCACTGGTATGTCAGCGTGATCCCGCGGCTGACCCGCACCGCCGGTTTCGAACTAGGTTCCGGCATGTTTATCAACACCGTGTTGCCGGAAGTAGCGGCGGAATTCCTACGGAACGTGAAGCTCGAAATAGCCGCAGGCGCGAGTTGATGCCCTAACACGCGCCTGTCATTCCGAGGAGCGCAGCGACCAGGAATCTAGGTTTCCCCGGCGCCGAGAAGGACCGAGATCCCTCGCTAGACTCGGGATAACAGTGTTGGATGGATGTCTACGAATTCCCATCACGCGGCGTCGTCGCGACTCCTCTTCTTTACGTCTTGCGGTTCGCCGGAATGCTCCGGGCTTCCGCCCGGTTCCGGAAAATCCGTATCGGCCGACTTCAGCAGTGGATCCTGGTCCCGATGTCCGAGTTGGCCCTGCATCGAGGTGTTGTCGGCTGGTCCCCTGTCCTCTTGCTCCACGGCGCCCTTAGAGCGGTCTTGATCTTTCGTAATCGTCACGATAAATTCTCCCTGTAGTGAACCACGTCTATAATGAGGTTATCCGAAATTGCAAAACAGAGAATAGATATTGTGATGTATAAAATCCAGATTCTCGTGGGAGGGCGTATGAAGCGACTGATTCTTGCAGCGACCGTAGTTCTATTCTCAACCCTGACTCTGTGGGCGCAAACCGGAGGAGCCGAACCAAACTTGATGCCGGAAACGAGTGCGGCGCACAGGCATCAACGCAACAGGCAGCGCAATAAGCAACATTCCCAGCACCCGCATCACCACTCGAGTATTACTGGCAGACGCTAAGCGGCGGCTAGACGAATAAAACCATTCAGCTTTATTCCCCGGGAGCGCGGGCTGCAGTTGTCGAGACGCCCAATTTGCGCAGCCGATCCCGCGCCTGCAGCGCCTCATTCGACTTTGGATAACGCTGGATCACATGGCGAAGCTGAGCCACCCCATCATCCGTTTTCCCCAGTTCGATGAGCGCCAACCCCTTCTTCAAATCCGACGATGGAGCCTTGTTGCCGGTGGGAAAGTTCTGCAGCACCTGATCGTAATAGGTGACGGCTTCCTGAAAATTTCCCTGCTTGTACGCTAACTCGGCAAGATAAAAATACGCATTTCCGGCGAGATCGGTGTTGGGATAGAACTTCACATAGTCCGAAAATTCCTGCTTCGCCAAATCATTCTTTGCCGCGTTGTAATCGCGCAGCGCATTGTTATACAGCACATCTGGAGGCGGAGCCTGCGCCAGCGCCTGCTGTTGTGCCTGCTGCGCCGCCTGCCCCGCTGCCGCACTCTGCTGCGCGGCCTGCATGTCTTCCAGTTGTTTGCTGACCTTAGTCAGGCGCGCCTTTAGCTCATCGATCGAATCATTGAGCGCCTGAATCTGACCGGAAAGCTGCTCCACTTTCCCGCCATTATCGGTCTGCAATTTTTCCAGGCTGGTCTGCACCGCGGTGATGGACGCAGCGACTTTATTCATGCTGTCGGTGTTCTGGTCCATCAGGTGCTGCATCACGCCCATGCGTTCATTAAAAGACGTCTGCATCTGAGTCATCTGGTCCTGCAGGCCCTGTACCTGGGTCTGCAACTGAACCATTTCTTTGCTGACGCCCCAGGCTAGTGTTCCGTTTACCCAGAAGGCGATCAACAGGACAACCATGGTCGAATATCGATGAGTTCTCATAGCTTGTTCCTTGAGTTGCAAAATCTTGAATCGCAAGAATAGTCACCCGGAACTACGGGCACAACTACTCCGGCTCCCCTGCGTTCTATTGTGAGGATATCGCGGTCCAGACACAGTTGTCTTGGAGGGTCCGCCGCACCTGTGGTTTCAGCCAGAAAAGAAACTGAGGTGCGGAGCTATTCAAGCCCCGCACCTCACGCGACTATTTCTGATACACGAAATGGCCACGGC
>JBEKGG010000034.1:0-23096 GCA_050012915.1 Terriglobales bacterium
TAACCCAAGCATGACGGCGCGAAAAGTGAACTCGCGCATCTCCATGTTTTCGGGGACATAGGGTTTGAATTTTTTTACAGGTTCGGGTGGAACGATTATTTGAGGACTCATGGCAAGGATCCTTATAGGCACTCGGACTGGCTAATATAAGTGAGACGGCGCAAGTTAGCATGTTGGCTGCCCAGATTACAAGCGCAGAGTGTCGCCGGTTGGTGGCGAAACCAGGGCAAGAGGGCACAGCCGCGTGGCTATGCCCTGTCAATCAGCAGTTCAGAAAGAGATTCGTCCGGCTACGGCGTAATGCGATAAACGATCCCTAGATTGGAGGTCCCTCCCGTCTCTGTCATTCCGTACACCCTTCCCTTCGAGTCCAGATAGGCGTTGCCGGTAGGTCGAGCTCCGTCATTCGCTGCGAGGAAGCTGTGCAGAACGGTCTCCTTCCACTTCTTTCCCTGCTTTGTTAATTTGAAGGAGGTACCCATATCACTGCGGCCTCCGTTCAATGTTGTCCCGTATAGATTCCCTTCGCTATCCATCGCGAGGCCGCCATACGGATTGTTGCCGTCTCCACTTCCGCTAGCGCCGAACTCATACAGAATGCTTTCTGAATACTTTTTCTTGCTTTCCGAGTAAACCAGCTCAAAGACCATGCCCGTGCTGTTCGTGCCGCCAAATGATGTAGCACCGTAAATGTTGCCGGACTTGTCGCTGATCAGATCAATCCAGTACAGCCCGGACCCGTCACCGTCCTCGTCCGTGAAGCTATGGATGACCGTGTCCACCCAGCCTTTCTTGGTCTGGCTCAGGCGGTAGATGATGCCGTCTTCGCTGGTGCCGCCATATGGTGCGGCTCCATACAAGTTCCCGGCGGAGTCCATCATCAGCCCTTCGTATGGGTAGCCGCCGGTGGACCCTCCGTTGAGATTTTGAATCACCGTCTGCTTCCAGCCTTTGGAAGTCTTTTTCAAGCTAAAAACGACTCCTGCGTCGTAAGCGCCTCCGTCCGGGGTAGTGCTGTATAAGGTGCCGTCGGGGGCAATCGTCACTCCGGCTGACGGGGATTGTCCATCCGTCGTGCCAGAGGCGCTGAAGTTGTAAAGCACCTTCTCTGTCCACTTGCCATCACTCTTTGGAGACAATTCGTAAACCGTTCCCGTATCGTTGGTCCCGCCACTCTGCGTAGTGCCGTATATATTGCCCTTGGCATCGAACGCGAGACGGCCGTGAGGAGCAGCACCATCTCCGTTGGCCTGACCTTTGAACTCATAAAGAATTGTTTCCTTGCCATCAAGAGTCAGCATGAATACAACTCCCCACGAATAAGTGCCGCCAGAACCGGTTGCTCCGTAAAGGTTGCCTTTTGCATCGCTGATGAAATAATTACTCCAGGGCTGACCGCCATCACTGCCGCCCGCAAAGTTCCACAAGACTTTTTCCGTGCTCGCCCACGCTGTCAAAGCCAGCGCAAATACCACTGCGAATATCGCGACGAATCTTTTCACAGAACCTCCTCCTGATTCTTTCCTGGTTTGAGCGGTCTTAACCGCGCAGCCGCTCAGGGGTTCCAAGTTTAGCATTAGAAGGCCATGCAAATAGCCCCAAAACCGGGGCTGGACAAGGAATTCGCTCCGTTACGTTTCTGCTGCTACGAAGTGTTCCTGGCTACCAGGTGACTGGCAATGAAAGCGGCCCGCGCAGCGAGATGTTCTTTGGATATTCGTAATGGACATCTGGGGCGAGTTGCAAGTTGGGCAGACGCCGGCTGACTTCTTCAATAACGACGCGGACTTCCAGCCTCGCGAGCGGATTGCCAAGGCAGGTGTGCGGACCGAATCCGAATGACAGGTGCTCGCGCGCATTGGCGCGCCGAATGTCAAAGCGGTCTGGGTCGGGAAACACAGATGGGTCCCGGTTGGCCGAGCCGAGAAGCAGCAACAGCTTGGCTTGCGCCGGCACGCGAACTCCGCCGATGTCCACCGCTTCTTTGGTGATGCGACGCCAAGTGATCACCGAGCTTTCGATTCGCAGCACCTCATCGATTGCGTTGGGGATCAACTCCGGATCGCGACAGATGGCCTCCCACGAGGGGCGATCTTGCAGCAGACGGCGGAAACTGTTCCCGATGAGGCTGGTGGTGGTTTCATTGCCGGCGAAAAACATGATCATCACGATCGCAGTGACCTCTTTGCGGGTCAGGGCTTCGACGTCGCCGTCGCGCGCCTGCGCCAGCGCGCTGATAAGGTCGTCAGCCGGGGTCTCGGCCCGGGCCTCGACGAGCGCAGATGCGTAACGCCAGAATGCTGCCAGTTCGGTGGCGGCATTGACCTGCTCGGCTTCCGTGGCCCGTCCGAAGAGGAGCAATCCGCGATTGCGGACGCCTTGCTTGACGCGCGCGACATCGGACTCGGGCAGACCTAGAACGCGAAACAACACCAGCACTGGCAGAGCCCAAGCGAGATCGCCGATCAAATCCGCGTGGCCGTCGCGCAAGTGCTCGTCGCAGAAACGCTTGGTTACCTCACGTATGAAAGGCTCCATCGCAGCGACGCGCTTGGGCGTGAAGGCGACATTCGCCAGACGCCGCGCGCGGGTGTGGGCAGGAGGATCGACGTTCACCAGCGCCGGAACTGGCGTGTAGCCGCCTTCCTTTAATGCCGCCTTGGCCATCGGACAGGGATCGGTCAGCGGGGCCAAGGTGTTGGCGGCCGAGAAAATTGCCGGCGACTGAAAGATGCGGCGGATGTCGTCATATCGTGTGACGATCCAATAATCAAATTCGGCGGAATAAAATACCGGCGCAGCTTCGCGCGCGTATTTCATGAAGGAATACGGATCCTTGAGATACTCGGCACTGAATGGTTCGAAGCTGCGCGAGAGGACCGGGTCGACGTCTTGGTCGGAATTTCCGATCTCTACCTCTGGCTTGCGCATTCGTCACTTCTCCTTCCATGGCCGGGAGCGCATCCTCGCTCTAGTCAGCCGGGGCCAAAATTTCGCCCGCACTGCAGAAATTCGGACGAATCATACCTCAATAACCGGCAAACCGGAAATCATGCTGTGCAGTGAATTCGCCGACGTTGGAAATTGATCGTTGACGCAATCATGCCATAGCACTCGAAACCCTCGGTGATTGAAATGGATTTTCGTATCTGCATATCGCAGGCGCACGGATGTGCACCAAAGTGAAGCGTACCTTTGCGGTCGTTGCGCGCGGCCTTCTCCGCCGCTATACTGAGAAAGATTCGTCCAGTTAGAGCCCCGCAGCAGCGGCTGGGCGAGGGAGGATCGTCTTCAGCAGTAACGGGACGCTAATTCGGGCTACCGGGACCAGGGTTGTTGCGCACAATAATCCATTGGTCTCCTGGGCCAGCGGCATTGCCGCAGCTCTGTTCGCCACGTTGTTCACTTCCGATTGTCGCCTCTGCAACGCTCCCTTAACAAACATTTCGCGCCTTCCAGTTTGTGAGGACTGTCTCGGAGCTATGCGGCCGATCACGGGCGGGCTTTGTTCGATCTGCGGCGAGCGGCTCCTAAGCCCGTTCGCGTTCTCCGTTGAAGGTCATGCTTCTGAAACTGGCGATGTTCTTTGCGGATTATGCCGTCGCCTGGAGCCTCCGTACGTCAAAGCCACTGCCTACGGAAGTTATGACAGCGGCTTGCGTGAGTTGATTCATTTACTCAAATACAACCAGGTTCGGCCGGCAGCGAATGTTCTGGGGCGCATGCTGATGGAAGCCGTCGAAGATTTGAAGCCGCTTTTTACTGCAAGCGAAGTTCTGGTTGTGCCCGTGCCATTGCACTCGGGGAAACTACGTCAGCGGGGATTCAACCAATCGGAATTAATTGCTCGCGCTGGGTTGAAGCTGAACTCCGGCAGGTTCCGACTGATCGCGGGTTTGTTGGAACGGCGGCGCGAGACGAAGTCTCAGATCGGACTCTCGCGGCACCAGCGTCGGGAAAATATTCGAGGCGCGTTCGTCGTGGCAAAAGCTGGCGAAGTCGTTGGACGTGAAGTCCTGGTTGTAGACGACGTTTTTACCACCGGCACCACAGTTTCAGAATGCGCGCGCATTTTGCGGCGCGCTGGGGCCTCGAAAGTTTTTGTAGCAACGGTAGCCCGGACGCTGAAGACCGAGGCGCAGCACGCAATACGCGAGTCAGAGACGGAGACCCGGTTGGCCATGGCCGCCGCAGGATAAGAATCACATGGGGACAGCCGCCGTCGGCTGTCCGACCGCGCGAAGCCAGGTAGTTTGGAAAGATATGTCTGGCAAGTGGAACAATTCGATGAGCGGCGTGGGACGGGCTCACTTGCCCTCCTCATTGGTCACAGCTGTGCGTTCAGAAAGCGACGGCCCACACGTGCTGCATGCGCCGGTGCTGGTGCTGAATGCTTCGTATGAGCCTATCAACGTGTGTGCAGCGCGCCGCGCCATTGTGCTGGTGCTCAAGGGCATTGCCATGACGGAGGAGGAAAACGGACACTTTCTGCACGCCGCGCGAGTCGCGATGCGTTTGCCGTCCGTAATTCGGCTGCTCGAATATCGACGTATTCCGCACCAGACGCGTGCGCTCTCCCGCAAGAACATTCTGTTGCGTGATCGCAATACCTGCCAGTTTTGCGGCGAAGTGTTGGCGTCGGGTGAACTAACCCTTGACCACGTCGTGCCCCGTTCCCGCGGGGGCGCTTCCACGTGGGAAAATCTGGTGGCGTGTTGCCATCCCTGCAATCGCCGCAAGGGCAACCAAATGCCCAATGAAGCTGGAATGAAGCTCATGCGCGAACCACGCGCGTTCAATCTTCACACCAGTCGTCACATTATGCGGCTGATGGGACGGTCGGATGACAAGTGGCGGAAATATCTTTTTTACTAAGTGCTTAGCATTTCAGCCGTCAGCGCCCCACCTAGAACTCCTCCAACAACACGCCTCGGCAGTTTCATAGTTAAGAAGCGTCGTCCCCAACGGAGCGATCTGGTTTGTTTGCTTGCGACGTCTGGGCTCTTCGTTACGAAAGGTCATGCCCCAGTTTCACTGTCGTAACTTGTCCTGCGCCGGCTCGAACCCGTATCAAAGTTGAGACAAGTTGATCAGAAACTTGTCTCATGTCGAGACGGAGAACTTTGATGCGCTCCACTTTCTACTTTGCCGCTTGGACAGACAGCGGTTGTCTCCTGGGATGCGACCACGAACACCCAACCGTTGCCTCCGCCGTCGCCTGCATTACGTTCGCAGGCGGCTATGTGATCGCAGCCGAAAAAAAAATGCTACGAGCACTTTCGGATGCCGAGGAACAGGAATTTCAGCACGCCATGCACGGCACCAAAGCCAAAGCGCGGCAGCTTTCCGTCGACGGCAAATCTACGATTCTGCTTACGATCTAAATCACGCTGAGAGATGAAGGCGCTTAACGCCGTGCCTGAAGAGGGTTTTCGTCCAACTCCCTCCGCTGAGGGCTGACAGCTACTTCTGTGGTTGCTCCGACGGCGCGGCTTTTCCCTGATCCTTCTGCACTTCTTTGCCGTCGTAGGTGATCTTTACGTTCGATCCGAATTTCTTGTAGTTGGTGTACTTCACGATCTCGCGAATTTTCACGTCACCGTTGGAGAAATGCAGAGTGTCGTCGGCGCGGGTGTAGACGGGAAACCAATAAGGACCGTCCACAATTTGCTCCCGATAGGTAGTGAATTTTGGAAAAAGGTTTTCGCTATCTTTCCTCTTGCGTATGTCAGGACCGCTCTTGCCGTAGGTTTTGACAATCTGAAAATCCTTATCATCCACCCAAATGCGTCCCTGAAAATATCGCTTCTTGCCTTCGGTCTGTTTGGGAGCGACGTCGAAAACATAGCAGTGCAGATCGTCTTCCTGCTGCTGCCCAACGTACAGAATGCTGTAGTCTCCAATTTCGTCACTGGTCAGCACAAACGGCAGGCGGTTTTCGATATCATCCATATCCTGCTCGGTCATCGAGATGCGCTGCAGGGTCGATTGCGGCGCAAAAACCACGTTCTTAACCTTTTTCCCCTGATCATCGAACGAGACATCAAAAACCTGCTGATATTCGCCATCCGGAGTGTCGCCGTCTATGGTCTGTACCTTCACCGTCTGCCGGTATCCGTACTGATCCAGCGCTATCTTGAATTCTTTTTCTTTGGCGGCAAAGCGCTGAATGATTTCGTCGGACGTGACCCCTTTCGGCTGGGAAGCATCGAGCGGTCCTTCTTCTCCAAACGCCGAGAGCGAAGCCGGGCCACATAGGGCAACGGCCATGAGCACAACGAATAGGGTCCGCGTGTATTTCATAACCATAGTGTAGCGAAATCGGGCCGGGAAAACCTACCAGCTTAGATTGCCGTCCCTGGCGGGAAGTTGCCGGAAAAATGCGAGGATTCCCCGCCTTGGGAGGCTTGTTTCAGCGCAAAGTCACACTCCCTTCACAGTGGCGTTGTAAGATGACGTAATCAAATCATGCCTTCGAGCCCACGCGCGGACGTGCCGTCAGTGTCTCCTTCGGTCCAACAAGAGATCGCGCGTCTGGCTGCGCTGCCGGAAACCCGCGCCGCGTTCGCATGGCTTCGTGCCGAGGAAGTTCAGTTCGCAGCGTGGCAACTCGAGGCCGCTCGCGTTCCAGCTCCTCCGTTCGGTGAGGCGGCCCGTGGCGAATGGCTCCAGGAGCGCTTTCGTGCGCTCGGATTAGAGGAAGTCTGCATCGACGAAGTGGGCAACGTGTTCGGCATTCGAAACTCCGGGCAATTGGCAAAATCGGAGTCCAGGCAATTCACCGCGCTCAGCGCTCACATCGATACGGTTTTCCCGGCTGGAACTCCACTCAACCTGCGTCAGCAGGGCAACCGGCTCTACGGACCCGGAGTTTCCGATAACGGAGCCGGCGTCGCGGCCTTACTGGCTGTGGCGGCGACGCTTCGTGCAACAAAAATTCCGCTCGCCATGCCCATCGTATTCATCGGCAACGTCGGCGAAGAAGGTGAAGGTGACCTGCGCGGTATGCGCCACATTTTTTCCCGAGCCCCGTGGAAAGACTCCATTCGTTACAGTCTGATATTGGATGGCGCTGGTTCCGACACCATCGTGGCTGAGGCTCTGGGCAGCCGCCGCTTTGAAATCATCGTTCGCGGCCCCGGGGGACATTCCTGGAGCGACTTCGGCATGCCCAACCCGATCGTGGTTTTGGCGCGTGCCATTCACTCGTTTTCCCAAAGTTCGCTGCCAACCTCCCCAAAGACCAGTTTCAACGTCGGAGTGATCCGCGGAGGTACTTCGGTGAACTCCATCCCCGAGTCGGCCAGCATGCGAGTCGACATTCGATCCACGTCCATGGCTGAGATGGAACGGTTGGAGGCTTCTTTGCGGCGGGCGCTCGATCATGCGGTCGACGAAGAATCGCGGGCCAGCGAGCGTCGTATTGCGTCGCAGAAGCGATCGTCCGGTCTCAGCTGTGAAGTCGTGCCCATTGGGAATCGTCCCGCTGGCGAACTCAATGGCAACGCTCGGATGCTGAAAGTAATCCGCGCCGTGGACGCCCACCTGGGCAATGCGGCGCAAATTCAGCGTGCTTCCACGGATGCCAATATTCCCTTATCGTTGGGGCGGGAAGCGATCGCCATTGGCGGCGGCGGCGTAGGGGGCGGCGCCCACACACTGCAAGAGTGGTTCGACTGCACGGGGCGCGACCTGGGACTTAAGCGGATATTGCTGACATTGTTGGCGCTGGCGGGAGTGAGCGGCGCGTAGCAAACTTCAGGAAACTCGCCCCAAATCACACGAATCAAAAGAACGAGAAGAAAAAAAGATGTATCCGTGTCGATCTGTGACATCCGTGGCGGGATTTACAAACCCGGCTTGTGCATGGGCCGGAATGGAATCATGACCACGGTCTGCAGAGCGACTGGATCGCCATTCCTCATGGCGGGTCGGAATCTCCAGCGCGACAGCGCGGCGCTCGCATATACGTCCAGGCGATCATCGACTCCGCGCAGAATTCGTACTTCGCCCACTGAACCGTCGCTGCGAATGACCGCCGACAGCATCACTGTCCCTTGAACATTCTGCCGCATCAACTCCAGCGGATATCCTGGATCCACTTCCTGCATAGCGACCGGGGCCACCAATTCACCTGGCTTTTCCGCGTCCTTCAGCTCCGCAAAATGCATCACCCAGCTTCCGCCCGCGGAATTTAAGTTGGGTACATTGAGAATCATGGCGTACGACTTGCGATCGCCAAAGACCTTGCGCTCGAGCTCGGTGGGAGCGTTCGCCAGCATCTCGGAAGCGCGCGGTGGAGCGGTAACCCGCGGCGGGGCCGCGCTCGCAATGAGTGAGTTATCGGAAGCCTTCGCCTTCGAAGCGCTCGGAGTGCCAGCGGCAACTGCCGAAGTGCTCCCCGCCTTGGGGTTTGTACCAACATAGAGTCCAGGCGGGACTCCGTTCGCGCTACTGCCGGATCCCGTGTGGCCTTCCCCTTGAATATCCGGTGTTCCCGCCGCGCCAGACTTACCTTCCGGCGTTGCGGCAAACGTCCCGCGCCGGCTGCCCGCGGGGACGTCGACGGGTCCGCTGGGAGCAGCGGGATGAAGGTTGAGCGCAATCAGCCGTCCATTGCGTGAAGCTCCAGAGCCCTGCACCGAAGGCGGTGGCGGCACCACTGCGTTGCCGGAATTCCCCATCGGCATATTCGCCAACGCTCGTTGCGCGCCGACCGGCAACTGCGGCGCAGGTGCGACCACTTGCGCATGTCCGATATTGATATCGCTCAGTCTTCGGGTAGCCGCGTCCGCGACATCGGGCGTAGGCTCGACAACCGCCGGTTGCGGAGCTTGCATATTTCGCCTCGACATCGCCGAATTGACTTCTGGCGCCGGCGCAACCACGGACGCGGGCATCGTCGGCAGCTTGAAATCCGAAGGCGAAGCGGCCATCGCCGCAGTGGGAATCGTCGGCATCGGACGACCCATGGCAACGACGTTGGGCAAAGGCACATCGTGACCTAATTTCACGTTTGAAGGCGCGACGATGGTCTGCGCGCGATTATCTGCTTCCGGCGGCACGGAAATGATTGGCTGCGACGCATGTTCCGGCTCGCCCTTCCGCGGCAATTTAGCATGGGCTCCGCCAGTGTCTAGCGGCGCGAGGTATTCCGAAGCGTCGTAATAGACTACATCCGAGCTGTGAAATTCCGCCGGCTGCACCAATCGCGGACGCTGCGGCCAAAGCAACGCCCAGCCCCACAACGCCGCTATCACGCAAACGTGACCGAGAGATGACTGCAGAAACTGGGTCCAGGGCATTCGTGTGGGGACAAAAACGTCAGGCCAAAAATCCGCTGGCCGGGATACCAACTGCAGCGGCGGTCTCTGCCGACGCAATAAGTCTCCCAGGTTCTGCAGAAAAACTTTGTACCGCGGTTCCAGCGCGACCAGCAACTTAGGCGCGGGCATGGGGGTCAGCTTGTGCTTGCGCGAAGTGTCAATCAGCAGTGGGCCCTGTCTCATGCAATTCTTGCAACCGGCGGCGGTCTTCTTATTATAGCTGTGCTGGCGGCTTCCACGTCCCACGCAATGGTTTCTGGGCGCGAATTTCCGTGCTCTAATACCGATATGAAACTGGCAGGTATACTTCCGCTCTTATTAACGGCTTTTTGTTCATTGCTCACTGGACAGAATCCACCACAAGGCTCAACTCCCGGTGAAAACTACTCGGGAATGTACAGTTTTTTGCGTGAAGGCGAATTCGTTCAGATCACGGTCGAAGATGCGGGCAAGGTTACCGGCTTCGTTTCGCGCTACGGCGATTCTGACAGCGACCGCGGCGCTTTTCTCGATCAGTTCTTCAAACAGGGCAAACTTGACGGAACCAAACTCAGTTTCACAACCGAGACCGTGCACGGGGTCTGGTACGACTTTCAAGGCACAATCAGCCGTGGAGAAGGCAAGACCCTGGCCGATGAGGCTTACTACATCGTGAAAGGCACGCTCACCGAATACCACACCGATGCTGATAAGAAAGTCACCTCAAAGGGGAATGAAGTGCAGTTCAAATCGTTTCCCCGTGAGGGTTAGACCTGGGCTTATGCGACGCGACGCTTCGTGTCGGATTTTTCTTGAGGCGCGGCTTTAAGCTCCAGTCGGAGCGTGCGTGTGGTGACGGCGCCGTTCTCCTGAACCACAGTAAGAATCGGGGAGCAGCGTTCACAGAGCCAGAAATGTTCGATCCTGCGGGTCGATGAATTTGCCGCGTCAGAAGCGACTGCGGCCATTTCGATCTTGAAGATCCTGCCCTGGTGCAGGTAGTGAAACCGAGCCAAACACGCCGGATTCGCGCACTTGGAGAGCATGGGGGAAGCCTCCTGATTTAATCGCGGGCTGCTCTCCGACAGCCACTTCGATAACTCGGTATCAATTATAACTCCGCGACCGTACATGAACGCTGTGCGAAATTCAGGAGGCCTTTTACAAAAAAGGCGGATTTTGAGAAGTTAACGTCTAACGAAAAGCAATTAGGGTCAGGATGGACATCCGAAACGAGGCAACCCATGCTTAGCGTCGCGCACATGAGAACAACTCTCTTCAGCCTTCTACTTCCGCTCACCTTGCTGGCGGCGACAAACTTGGCGCTGACGCAAGAGCAAACTCAGCCGGCCGCCAAGCCCACTCAGTATTTCTTCGTGCTGTTGAATCGTCCCGCCAACGCGCCCCAACTGAGCAAGGAAGCAGGTGAAAAACTGCAAGAAGAACACATGGCCAACATCCGGAAGTTGTATGGTGAACACAAACTTGTGATCGCTGGTCCATTTGAGGAGGACACCGCGCTGCGGGGCATCTTTGTGTTCCAAGCCGACTCGGCGGCGCAAGTGCAGGATTGGGCAAACGGCGATCCCGCGATCAAAGCGGGCCGTCTCGCCGCTGAGGTACACGGGCCATGGCTCATCGATGCAAACGCCATTCACCCGCCCAGCACTCCAGAGGGGATGGAGCAGTACACGCTGGTCCTGATGAAGCGCGCCGACAAATGGATTCCGGACGCGCCCGGCTTTGCGGACATTCTGAAACAGCACCGTGCTTTCGTTGAACGAATGACAGCGCAGGGAAAGATCGCCATTGCCGGCGTGTTCCTGCCAAGCGTTCCGGGCGAGCTACGGGCGGTCGAGATTTTTCGCGTGGGGACCGAACAAACTGCAACGCTGTTGAAAGACGATCCAGCAATGAAGGCGGGACTAATGAAGTCTGAGATTCATTCCTGGATCACGGGCAAAGGCGTGTTGGCCTCGGGACAGCCGATGCAATGAACATCGTCTTCCAACTACCAGGGCGCGGGAGAATTGAACGTGGCTAATGCAAGGAACTTCAAGCGTGCCTAGTGGAACGCCTCCCCTCGGCTCAGCATCGCAAGAATCATTTCCATGCGCCGCTGCTTCGTCTCCGGCTTCTTTGCGGTTTGCAGCCGGTAGGCAATCGCGTAGCGATTCACCTGGCTGAGCGATTCAAAGAAAACTTGTGACTTCTTGTTTTTGCGCAGTGCCGCCAAAAAATCATCGGGGAAAGTTGCTTTGCTTTGGGAATCGTAGGCTGCTGCCCATCGACCGTCTTTCTTGGCCGCATCGATTTGGGCCTGACCTGCAGCCTTCATCCGGCCTGCCTTGATCAACCTATCCGCGTGTTGCGTATTGATCTTGGACCAACCGCTCCCGGGGCGTCTCGGCGTGAACCTTTGCCGCCACGAAAACTCATCATGGCGCTGCTTTTGGCCGTCGATCCATCCATAACAGAGTGCTTCATCCAGCGCTTCGGCGTAGGTGACAGTAGGTTCTCCCGAGGCTTTTTTGAAAATATGCAGCCAAATTCCATCGCATTCACGATGATTCGCGGCCAGCCACTTGCGAAACTCCGCGGACGACCGAAAGGAAAGAATTTGTATCGCGGCATCTTTCAATGTAAGAGCTCCCAGATCCTCGCCAAATGATGATCGTCATGCTCGGCCACGAAGTATAAATGATCGACCAGCCGGAACGGCTTTTTGAGTCGAGGATGCGGGATCGATCGGGCGAAGAGCTCAGCTTGAAAACCGCCGAGTCGATCCACGAACTGCATTCGAGCGTTGCGGAACTCGGCAAGGATATCCTCGATACCGCGCTGGTTGTGTCCCGCTTCGTGAGTTTTTCGATTGCTCAGGTCGGCCGTTGTGAGTTCAGCGACGCCCGCGATGTAGTCGTCAACCCGCGCCATCCACAGAGGCTCCAGGTCGAGCAAATGTCCGGCATGTTCCTGCGCCGACCATTTTTCTTCCCGCTTCCGCACCCGCCGCTCATGAGGATAAGCTCGCACAATCTCCTCCAGCCTTGCGGGCGCGCCTCGCAGACGGACGCAGAGGTTGGGATATAACTCCGCCGGAAACGAGAATTCGAATGTCCGCTCAAACCAGTTGGGAACTTGACTCATCGATCCTCCGAGGAAGGCTCAAAATCTTGACGCCGGGCTGTCGGCTGGCGCATCTACCAACTAGTGATCAGATCAGAGTTCCTCTTTCCACGCTTCTAATTTTCCTACCAGGAGGCGATTATGAAAACTCGAAAGCTAGGTCGTACAGGTCCCACGGTTTCAGCCATGGGCCTGGGCTGCATGGGTATGTCGGAATTCTACAGCGGACGTGATGACAACGAATCTGTGGCCACGATTCACCGTGCCCTGGAACTCGGCATCACTTTACTGGACACCGCCGACGTTTACGGACCTTTCATCAACGAAGAGCTCGTCGGCAAGGCTATTCGCGGACGTCGCGACAAGGTTGTACTGGCCACCAAATTCGGGATTGTTCGCGACCCAAAAAATCCCAACGTCCGCGGGGTCAGTGGCAAACCAGACTATATCCGCCAGTCTTGCGAGGCCAGCCTGCAGCGGCTGGGCGTCGAGACAATCGATCTTTATTATCAGCACCGCGTCGATCCCAGCACTCCAATCGAGGAGACTGTAGGCGCGATGGCGCAACTGGTGAAGGAAGGCAAAATCCGTTACCTGGGCCTGTCGGAAGCGAGTCCGCAGACTCTTCGGCGTGCGGCGAAGGTTCATCCCATTACCGCTTTGCAGACCGAATATTCATTGTGGTCGCGGGATCCGGAAGACAAAATCCTGCCCACTTGTCGCGAACTCGGAATCGGATTCGTCGCTTACAGCCCGCTGGGACGCGGGTTCCTCACCGGTGTGCTCAAGAACTTCAATGATCTTGCTCCTGACGATTACCGCCGCAGTTCACCGCGTTTCCAGGGCGAGAACTTCCAGAAAAATCTGGACCTGTTGCGCCGAGTCGAGGAGGTCGCCAGAGAAAAGGGTTGCAAGCCTTCGCAGTTGGCGCTGGCTTGGGTGTTGGCGCAGGGGAATGATATCGTGCCGATCCCTGGA
Source organism: Terriglobales bacterium (assembly GCA_050012915.1). Lineage (GTDB taxonomy): Bacteria > Acidobacteriota > Terriglobia > Terriglobales > Acidobacteriaceae > JABDBE01. The sequence goes on from JBEKGG010000034.1 coordinate 13,410, forward strand.
ACCAAACGCCGCACCTATTTGGAAGAGAATATCGGGGCTCTCAACTTGGAACTTACAGCCAACGATCTAAGGAGAATCGACGAAGTGTTCCCGCGAGACGCGACCGCTGGGGCCCGCTATCCGGAGCACATGATGCAGTTGGTGAACGCGTAAAGTAATCACATCATAAAATGAAATGGGCAGCCTATTTTCAGACTGCCCATATCTAACCAAACGCATTGTAAGAGCTATGCCCTGGCAGGACTTTCCCCACCCTTGGCAATTCCCGGCCGTCCCGGCTCCGGCTTGAGCACCTGCTGCACGCCATCATCGGATTTCGGCGGCGGCGTCAACTTGGGTAGCTCTTTGCCTTCGATGATCATTTTGATCTCGTTGGCGTCAAGCACCTCGCGTTCCAGCAGCGCCAGTGCGATTCTCACCAACGCACCATTGTCTTGCGCCAGAACGCCTTTCGCCGTGTTATAGCCCTGGCCCACGATCCGGCGAACCTCGTCGTCGATCTTTATTGCCGTAGCTTCGCTGTAATCGCGGTGTTGTGCGATCTCGCGGCCCAGGAAAATCTGCTCTTCCTTCTTGCCGAAAGTCAGGGGACCCAGATCGCTCATACCGAACTCGCAGACCATTTTGCGCGCCAGCTCCGTAGCCCGCTCGATATCGTTGCCCGCGCCCGTGCTCATCTGGTTGAGGAACATCTCTTCGGCGATTCGACCGCCCATCATGATGGCGATTTCCGTTTCCAGATATTCCTTTGTGTAATTGTGTTTGTCGTCGATCGGCAACTGCATAGTTACGCCGAGAGCCATGCCGCGCGGGATGATCGTGACTTTGTGCAGCGGATCGGAATTCGGCAGCTTGGACGCGACCAAAGCATGCCCAGCCTCGTGATACGCCGTCACTTTCTTTTCTTCTTCAGTAAGAATGAGCGATTTGCGCTCCACGCCCATCAGGACTTTGTCCTTGGCCAACTCAAAGTCATACATGAGCACGGCCTTACGATTTTGCCGTGCTGCGCTCAATGCAGCTTCGTTCACCATGTTGGCTAAATCGGCGCCCGAGAAGCCTGGTGTGCCTCGGGCCAGGACGGAAAGATCAACATCGTCGGCCAAGGGAATCTTGCGGGTGTGCACCCGAAGAATCTCTTCACGTCCACGCACATCCGGACGATGCACAACCACTCGGCGGTCGAAACGGCCCGGCCGCAGCAGTGCAGGATCAAGCACGTCCGGGCGATTAGTCGCGGCCATCAAGATGACGCCTTCGTTTGATTCGAAGCCGTCCATCTCGACCAGCAACTGATTCAAAGTCTGCTCGCGCTCGTCGTGACCGCCACCAAGGCCGGCGCCACGGTGACGCCCAACCGCATCAATTTCGTCGATAAAGATAATGCATGGAGCATTCTTCTTGCCCTGCTCAAATAGATCGCGGACCCGGCTTGCACCGACTCCTACGAACATCTCCACGAAATCCGAACCAGAAATCGAGAAAAAGGGAACATTGGCTTCTCCGGCCACCGCTCTCGCCAACAGAGTCTTACCTGTGCCTGGAGGCCCAACCAGCAACACGCCCTTAGGAATGCGGCCGCCCAGCTTCTGGAATTTCTGCGCCTCGCGCAGAAATTCGATAATCTCTTTCAGCTCTTCTTTGGCTTCTTCCACGCCGGCCACGTCCTTGAACGTGACTTTCTTCTGCTGCATGGAGAGCAACCGGGCCCGGCTTTTCCCAAACGAAAGTGCTTTGTTTCCGCCCGTCTGCATCTGCCGGATCATGAAGAACCACAAGGCGGCCAGCAGAATGAGGGGTGCCAGATTCAACAGCCAACTCGGCCAGCTCCCGCTGCTCGCGTCCCGGACGTTGATCGTCACGCCCTTATCGCGCAACAACTTGATCATGTCGGGATAATTCGTCGGGACGGTGGTGTGAAACGTCGAGCCGTCACTCGTCTTGCCGTGCACTTCCTGCAAGTTGATGGTGACTTCGCTGACTTTCCCCGCATCCACATCCGACATGAAGGTCGAGAAGTTAACTTCCTTCTCTTTTTGGCCAGCTCCGCCCGCTTTTACCACCTGCCAAAGCAGGAACGCAGACAACACGATCACCAGCCAGAAAACCACCGTTTTAACTGTTGAATTCACCTAGAAACTCCTGAAATATTGCGCCCTGTTCCAACGACGCGCCTGGGGCTCCCGCTAACCAAATTAGATGCCAGCCGCAAAGGATTGGATAGAGGAAATTACCAACTCCACCATTCTACCGCTTCTTGTGCAAAAAAGGATGGAGTTCTTACCGTGACTTAAGTCACAGAACAGCTTCAGCTTGCAGCAGCCACATAGGGCAGGTTGCGAAGGGTCTGCTCCGGCGATCCCAACCCATAACCCACAAGGAACGCTTCGTCCACCAGGAATCCGAAATAGTCCGGCTGTAATTGTACTCTGCGAGCCGATTGCCGATCGAGCAGAGTGGCCAGCTTGACTGAAGCCGCTCCCCGGCCGCGCAAGTCGTTCATCAGAAACTCGCTGGTGACTCCCGAATGCACCAGTCCTTCAATCAGCAACACATGCTGGCCCGCGATGGCGAGTTCGTGACTGAAAAAGATTTCGAGAAAACCTGCGGCTACGTTCTCCGGCTCCCGGCGATATTTTGGCTTGATGAACTGGCAAATGACCGGAACTTCCAGCACGCGGACCAGGTCGGCCATGAACACGAAGCCGTTTTCCAGCAGCCCAAGGGCGTGAATAGTTTTGCCTTGATAGTCGGAGGAGATTTGCCGGGCCATCTCGCGCAGGCGCTTCTGAATTTGCTCAGTCGGGATCACCGTGCGCAACTGCTCAGGTTTAGGGCTTGCGTTCATTATTGTGTGTGGCCAAGTTCACGTGGCGACGGTCCGCCTTTAGCCAATTAAGCTTTTATGACCTTACCCTCCCGAATCAATACCGCTTCGCCACCTCGCGCCAGCAATCGCACCGGGGCTTGAAGGCCGCGCACCCAGATGACCTCGGTCCCGCTGACCACCACGGGCCACAATTTTCGTTCCGGCCCGGTCACGTGGATGTCTTGCAGCAATTCTTTAATTTTCTTAGGAACCTTGGTATGCGCCGGCCAGAAGCGATCGCCGGGACGCCAGTTCCTGACTTTCAGCTCTCCGGCCAACGACAGCCGATCCAACAAATCTTCGGGATTATAACCCTTGGCGGCGTTTCCAGAAACCAATACTGCTTCGAAGCGGGATTCCGTCTCCGCAACCTCGACCGCTCCGGGAACTGAAAGGCAGTATTCATAGTTCGGATTGCTGGGCGTGCCGCTTTGACGCTCGAAGCTCAATTCGCTCTGCTTTCGCGAAACTACCCAACCACCTGGCAACTCAGCGGCTTTGGCTGCTTCAGTCTGGGTCAGTGCGAGAATCTCTTCGACGTGATGGAAATCCAACCGCAAACCCAGGGACTCGCTGGCCGCGCGGACCACCCGCCGTTGCAATGCTAGAGGCAAATCCGCCAGCGCCGACATCTTGAGCGCGCCTTCCGCCCAAAGCAGAGGCAATACTTGCGCAACTTCCTTTTGCCAATACTCTTCCTCGGCTCGCGCAATCTCCGCAGTCTCGGCAAGCGCTTCGCGCACGCCCGGGTTTAGATAACGCTCCAGACGCGGCAAAATGCCGTGCCGCACCCGGTTGCGCGTGTGCCGCAAATCGCGATTGCTCCGATCCTCGCGCCAACATTGTCCCCGCCCACGCAGATAAGCCTCAAGGTCTTTTCGTCGGATTCCAAGCAAAGGGCGAATTATCGAAGTTGATAACCGAGAACCGGGAACCGGGAACCGGGGATACACTCCGGCCAACCCCCGACTACCAGCCCCACGAACGACCTTCAGAAGTACCGTCTCTGCCTGATCATCCAGAGTGTGGCCTGTGGCCGTCCGATTTAACCCGCCTTCCAGTAGCAAGCTTCGAAAATATTGGTATCGCAACTCGCGCGCCGCGGTTTCCAGACTCAAATGCTTTTCTTCGGCGTACGCGGTGACTTGGCCGCTCTCGCAGTGCAGTTCCAGTTTGTGCTCGCGTGCCAGTTGCGCGACAAAGCGTTCATCTTCCTCGGACTCAGCCCCGCGCAACTTGTGATTGAAATGGACCACGGAAAGAACAACGCCAATTTCCTTGCGCAGGTCGAGCAACAAACGAAGCAATGCGACCGAGTCTGCCCCGCCTGAAACCGCGATTCCGACGCGATCCCCGGCCCTCAGAAGCTCGTGTTTCCGAATGTAGCCAAGTACTCTCTGCTGCAGGCTCCGCACGGCAACATAGTACAACCAGTGCAAGTGTGGTAACGGGCGACTCGCCGTCAGGGGGCCTCTAATCACGGATGGGCCGACGACGTGCGACGAACGACGACTAATGACCAATGACTAACGACCGCTCTTTTTCATCTTCTCCATGAACCGTCCCACACTCACGACCGCCCGTCCTACCGTCCCTCGCCCAATTTCCTGCACATCGTCCCACGCGGTCACACGGACCGAATAAAACTTGCCGTCGAACGACTCCAGGACTGCCTCCGCCCGTATCCGCGCTCCGATCCCGCTTGCTGCGCGATGTTCCACATGGATTGCCGTCCCCACCGTGATCTCGTCGCCTTCGCAGTAAGGTTGCAGCGCATGGAAGGCCGCCGTCTCCATCAGCCGGATCATGTCAGGAGTCGAATACACTGGTGGCAGTTCGGGATGATGCGAGGTCAAAGTGTGCTTGAACTCGACCGCCTCCTCAACCGTCGCCCGAGCGCCAATGGGCATTGCTCTCGCCATAAGAGTCCCTCAACAAAAAGAAAGAGCCAATGATTCTAACGAATCACCGGCTCCATTTTTCTTTCTCAGTTTTAAAGGTCGCCGGTCTAAGCCGCCTTCGCCATCCGCCGCGCGTCGATTCCATCCAGTGCGTGCCACAACGCCTTCGCAGCATTCTCTGCAGCCTCCAGCGCTCGCTCAGCCGCCGACGGATTCTCCTGCAACTGTTTTCCTAACTGCTGACGCCAAATCTGCGAGTGGTAAACATCCGCCGTAGTGTGCAGACTGAAGTATGCAGTGACGTGTTCGTTGGCGCCGTACATCTCTCGCAGCCCGCGCGCTTTTTCCTTGGCGACTCGCGGCACTTGTGATTCGTAGGCGTAGAAGGCCGCCAACGCTTCTTCCGGCGTTCCCTCGCTGGCTACGCGATGGAAAAATGAAGTCAGCTCCTTAACCTCCGGCACCGGTTCATGTCCACCCATCTCGCGGCTCGCGCCCATGCCTTCGGCAAAGTCCAACCACAACTCGGAATGCGGGGTCGATTTCTCGCCCGAATTGTCCGCCATTCCTTTCTCCTCCGCCATGTTGGCCAGTACCGCCCGGCGGAGTTCGCTTTCGTCTAGCCGAACACCCAACTCCGCAAGATAAATGGGAAAAGCCTCCACGTGATGATAGTAATCCCGCGCGTACTCCCGTAAATCCTCGCGCGAAAGTTCGCCCGCCCTCCATGCCTGGTAGAAAGGATGGCAAAGCAGGTCATACCTCGCGATCCGCGTTTCCAGCTGTTCGAAGAATTGCTCAGTCGTCATAATTGCGCCTCCCGGACCTTCCGATAAATGACACTCCAATATACGAGGCCAGGCAGACGCACGCAACTAACCCAATCCGGGAATTCATGACAACAATAACGCCGTGCCGAGCACGCCAAGATCGAAGCTCATCAGATAATGGAGAGACGGGCGTTCTCGCCCGCGCGAGCGCTATCATGAAGCGAATTGCGATTGCGACGATTGCAGTTCTAGTCTCGACTTTGTCGGCAGCCGCGACCGCGCAAAGCGGCCGCCCCGAGATTTTCAGAATCTCGCCCACCAGCGGACCGGAGGGTTCACGGGTGGAAATCGCGGGCAAGAATTTGCAGGAAGCCTCGGCCGTTTTCTTAGGTGCGGCCAGTTCCACTTTCACGCTGGTTTCGCCCCAACAGATCATCACGCTGATCCCGCACAAGAGCGTCACCTCCACAATCACGGTGGTCACCCCCCGAGGTCGCGCATCGAGCCCGTTCGCATTCGCCATGCTCAACGATCCCCGCATCCCTGACGAGGTCAGCTATAAAGCGGGCTACGTGAACCCGATTGCGCCACCTCGTGATTTCAAATCCGCCCTGCTTTGGGGAATCGCGATCGCGGACGCGCGGGTGCCCGGCCACGAATCCGCCCAGGTGGAAATCGCCTCGACCCAGCTTGCCTGTCGCGTCGATGGCAAGGATGTGATCCTGAACGACGACGCGGGCAACGTTCGCGGCGGACTGTACCAGCGTCAGCCCTGGTTCGGCACCGATAAACACGATCCCATGCCCATGACCCTAACGAAAGTCGCGTGGGACCGAGTCTCAGACCCAGTCCTGCTGCGCAACGGCAGCGCAGTCGTACTCGCAGTCGGACAGCGTCCCGATCGCGTCTGGCATTTCTGGAGTCCCTCAGCTCGAGCCGCGCTGCCGTCCGGAAACCTCGAAGGCTGTACCGTCACAGCTCGCGTGAAGATTTCTCCCGGAGCCCTGCTGCAGATAGGTATGGATTATTGGCGCTCGCCGACCATTGCCTACGGCCCAGGCGGAAACAATCACGAAGCCGGAGCCAGCAACTGGTATTTCCCATCCGAGCAGTGGCAAGAAGCCGTGTTCACAGATATGGGAGGACCGCAATTCTAGAATTTGCAATCTCCAGGCCCGCCAGTTAACTACGCTTAAGTCGTATAATCTTCCCAAATGATAACCGTTTCCAAGGAGGACTATCTCAAGGCCATCCTCGAAGCCGAGAGCGAAGGCGAACCCGTTATTTCAGCGACGCTCGCTCATTGGCTCTCAGTTTCTCCACCCGCAGTCACCATGGCTTTGCGCCGGTTGAAAAAAGACGGCTTGGTGCGAGTGCAAGGCGACGGTCACGTCGGACTGACTTCTGCCGGCCGCAAGATCGCACGTAAGCTTACGCTTCGCCATCACCTGATCGAGCGCATGCTTTCCGAGATCTTTGGAATGGAGTGGTATCGAGTCCACGACGAAGCCGAGCGTCTCGAACACGCCGTCTCGCCTGACTTTGAAGCCCGGCTGCTGGCCAAACTGGGGCGCGACGGAGCTTGCCCGCACGGCAATCTCAGCGAACTCGAGAGCCCCAGCAGCCGCCGCCGCCGCGGCCTCTTGCTTCTCGCCAATGCTGAAGCTGGGAAGAATTACTTAGTCAGCGGGATCTACGAACGCGACCGCCACTTGTTGGAATTTCTCGAAGGGCGCGGCGTTCGTCCGGGCGCATGCGTGCATGTTTCGAGACGGAACTACGATCAGACCCTGACTCTTGCCACCGATGCGGGAACGGTCGCGCTCGGCCGCTCAGCAGCCGAGAAAGTCTGGGTAACTGGTGAGCCAAGTAAAGCGCGCCGAACTTCGTCTAATTCATCTTCTTAACCATCGCAATATTCTTTCCCTTCCGTAATTAACCGTAGTTTACTTCTTGCTGTATACTTACGCTAACTAACTCGATCATGAGCGTAGGTTCACAACCTCTAGCGACGAATAGCATTGCGGCCGACGAAACGGTCGTTATCACCCATGAAGATGTGGATCGCGCGCATGATCGCGTGCGAGTCTCAGAGGCGCGCGCCCGCCGCGGCTTTTTTCCTGGAGCACGACTCCTCTGGTTGCTCGTCGGCCCCGGAGTTTTGGTCATGCTGGGCGAGAACGACGGGCCCAGTATGCTTGCCTACGCGGCTACGGGGGCAAAGTTTGGCGTCGGATTCTTTCTTCCTTTCGTTGTCCTCACGTTTGTTATGGCCATTGTTGTGCAAGAGATGACCGTGCGCCTGGGCGCTGCAACCCATCGCGGACACGCTGAACTGATCTTCGATCGCTTCGGGCCGTTCTGGGGATGGTTTTCGATGATCGATCTGGCCCTCGGAAATTTCCTCACGCTCATCACCGAGTTCATTGCCATTCGCGCCGGGCTGGGCTTCTTCGGCGTGCCTCCTTGGATGGCAATCCTGATTGCGCTCGTCATCCTCTACGCAGCCCTGATGAGTCATCGCTATTGGACTTGGGAGCGGATTACTCTCGCCGCCGCCTTATTCAACCTGGTGTTCATTCCGGTTGCTCTCATGACCCATCCGCACTGGCATGCGGTGAGGCACGCATTCATCACTTGGCAACCGATGCCCGGCTTCAACAAGGACACGCTCCTGATCGTGCTGGCCGACATCGGTGCGACGGTGACGCCCTGGATGCTTTTCTTTCAGCAGAGCGCGACCGTCGACAAAGGACTCACCACGAAAGATATCCGCTTCGGCCGCATCGACACAGTATTAGGAGCGGCATTGGCCACGGCAGCGGCGCTGGCTACGATCCTGGCGACTGCGCCGTTGTTTGCTCATCAGATGGGCGCCGACAATTTTCAGGCAGCCGAGTTTGCCCAAGCTCTTCAGCCAATCATCGGGCGATTTGGAGCTTCGCTGTTTGCCCTGGGCATGGTTGAAGCGGGAATCGTCGCTTCCATCACGATTTCCACTTCTTCCGCGTACGCCTTCGGAGAAGTTACTCACAAACCGCATAGCCTTAACCTTCCCATGGGACAAGGCAAGGCTTTCTACTCGGTCCTGACTCTCTGCGCCGCAGCGGCGGCGGCGATCGTTCTTATCCCCGGACTGCCGCTGGTTTACGTGGTTCTGTTAGTGAACGTGGTTGCGGTTCTGGCCATGCCGCCCGCGCTGGTGTTTCTTTTTATGCTGGTGAATGACCGGGAAATCATGGGTGATCTGGTCAGTCCGCCGTGGGCAAATGTGCTCTCGAGCGGCGTGGTATTTATTTTGACCGCTGCGGGAGTGCTTTTCGGAATCAGCATCATCGCACCCAACATTTTTGCCCTTTTGGGCGGGAAGTAGAAAAACTATGGCGAGAGAAGAAACACAGAATTTGGAAGCCGATCGCAACTTGGTTTTATCGTCTCTCGAGCATGACCAGCTGGTTCGGGCCAAGAAACATCATATCCCGCGACGGATTCTCAAAGGTCCGGAACTCGCCATACTCTGGACGCTCCGCATCTATCTTATCTTCATGATGGCCGTGGTGGTTTATCAGGTTTGGACGGCCGCGCATTAGACCAGTTCTTGCGTTGTCCACAACTCCGCTTACCAGGGATGAAAATGGTGTTGGCCGAGTTTCGGCTTTGCTTTTGTGACCGCTATCGAGATCAGGGCGACGACGCCTAGCGTCGCCAATCCGAAGTAGATGTCAATGTACGAGAGCAGGCGGCTCTGTGTGATCACATTGTTCTGGAAGAGTTGCAGTGCGCCGAGCGCGGGAACGCTGGTGGCGCCGCCATTACGGTGAATCAGATCGGCATATTGCGCGAGGGTGGAGCGAGTGGTGGCGTCCAGACGATTGGAGACGTCCAAGAGCCGCGAGGAATGCAGGGTCATGCGGCGATCGAACATGACCGTCGCCGCGGTGACTCCAAAAGTGTTTCCCAGCTGGCGGACAAAGAAGTAAGTGGTGGAAATATCGTTGACGTCGGCTATGGGCACGTTGCTGGTGACAAAGGTGCCGGCCGCGATGAGACTGGGCGCGATGCAAAAGCCTTGCAGAAAAATTACCGGAGCCAGGACCACGGTGGGGGTGGTCGGCGTCCAGATGTAGAAGATCGTGACATAGGTGGC
>JBEKGG010000035.1:0-22444 GCA_050012915.1 Terriglobales bacterium
GGCGTCGCGGATGGCTTCGGCTTCGCTGGTGGCTGGGGTCAGCTTTTCGTCTTTCACCAGTTCTACGCCGATCATCAGGCCGAGGCCGCGAACTTCTCCTATGAGTGGGCCATGCTTTTGCAGGGCGCGGAGTTTGGTCATGGCGTAGTTGCCGGTTTCGGTGGCGCGGGCGGGGAGATTTTCTTTCTCCATGAAATTGATGTTGGCGAGGGCGGCGGCGCAGGAGATGGGATTGCCTCCGAAGGTGGAAAGATGGTCGCCGGGTTTGAAGGCGGCGGCAATTTCGGGGCGCGTGGTGAAGGCGCTCAGGGGGAATCCGTCGGCGATGCCTTTGGCGGTGACGAGGATGTCGGGGACGACTCCGTAGTGCTCGATGGCAAACATTTTGCCGGTGCGGGCGAAGCCGGATTGGACTTCGTCGGCGATAAAGAGAATGTTGTGCTGGTCGAGGACTTTCTTTACTTCCTTGAAATAATTTGGCGGCGGAACGATGATGCCGCCCTCGCCCATGACGGGCTCGGCGATGAATGCGGCGACGTCGCCGGAAGTGGCGAAGCGGATTACATCGTCGATAGCTTTGGCGCATTGGCGTCCGCATTCTTCGGAATCATTGCGCCATTGGGAGCGATAGGCGTAGGGTGCGGGCGCGAAAGCGATGCCGGGGGCGTACGGGCCGCCGCGTTTTTTGCGGCCCTGGTTGCCAGTGATGCTAAGGGTGCCCCATGTGCGTCCGTGAAAGCTGGCGTGGAGGGCGATGTATTCGTGTTTGCCGGTGTAGAGGCGGGCGAGTTTCATGGCGCCTTCGATGGCTTCGGCGCCGCTGTTGCCGAAAAACGTTTTGGTCAGGCCCTTCGGAGCGACGCTGGCGATTTTCTCGGCGAGATCTGCGACCGGTTTTACGTGATAGATGTAGGAGGAGCAGTGGACCAGCTTATCCATTTGCGCTTTGGCGGCGGCGATTACTTCGGGATTGCAGTGTCCGGCGTTCACGACCGAGATTCCGGAGAAGCAATCGAGATAGTCGCGGCCAGTTTCGTCGGTGACCGTGGCTCCGTTGGCATGATCGATGACAATGGGCACGACCTGCTTCATGAAGCCGGTCATTACGTAGTCTTTGTATTTCTGGATAGTGTCGGACATTTCATCCTTCCGCCTTGGATATTTTCAAAAGCATCAACCACTGAGGACACGAAGGTTCACAAAGGAAAGCGGTCTCATCAAAACTTGCGCGAGTGGTCTTTGGCCCAGCGTTCTACTACTACTTTCTTCTCGGTGTAAAACTCGATGGCGTCGCGGCCTTGTCCGTGCAGGATGCCGAAAAAACTGTCTTTCCATCCGCTGAACGGGAAATAGGCCATGGGTGCGGCCACGCCGATGTTGATTCCGATATTTCCCGCGGGTGCTTCGTAGCGAAAGCGGCGCGCTGCTGCACCGCTCGATGTGAACAACGAAGCCTGATTGCCGTATTTGCTGTGCTCGAGAAATGCGAGCGCTTCGTCGAGGTCGCGAGCATGAATCATGCTCAGGACTGGGCCGAAGATTTCGGTATCGGCCACCTCACTCGTGGGCGAAACATCGTCGAGGATTGTCGGCCTCACGAAGTTCCCTGCTTCGTATTTCGGGATCTTCGGATTGCGTCCATCGAGCAGAACTTTTGCGCCTTGTTTCTCGCCGCCTGCTATCAGAGATTCGATTCGTGATTTGCTCTGTTCGGAAATTACTGGGCCCATCTGAATGCCTTCGTCAAGACCGTTGCCAACGCGCAGGTTCGCGGCGGAGTCAGTGATCGCATCGCGGAAAGTTTTTTGCGCTTCGCCGATTGTGACCGCGACCGAGACCGCTAGACATCGCTGGCCGGCGCAACCGAAGGCGCTATCGCTGATGATCTGGGTCGCCATCTTCATGTCCGCGTCGGGTAGCACGATGACGTGATTTTTCGCGCCTCCCTGACACTGGGCGCGCTTTCCGTTTTCGCCAGCACGCGCGTAAACATATTTCGCAACCGGAGTCGATCCAACGAAGCTGATAGCGCGCACTTTGGGATGATCGAGCAAAGCATTGACGACGGCTTTGCCGCCGTTCACCAGATTGACTACGCCCTTGGGTAATCCGGTCTGAGCCAGCAATTCGTAAGTTCGCTGAATAGTGAGCGGAACTCGCTCGGATGGTTTGAGGATGAAAGTGTTGCCGCAGGCGATGGCGTAAGGCAAAAACCAGAACGGCACCATGCCGGGGAAATTGAATGGCGTGATCGCCGTTACGACTCCGAGCGGTTGGCGGATCATCATTTCATCGATGCCGCGGGCTACGTCTTCGAGGTTGTAGCCTTGCATCATCATGGGAATGCCGCAGGCGACTTCGACATTCTCGATGGCGCGCCGCCATTCGGCTTTTGCCTCGGTAAACGTCTTTCCGTTTTCCTGGGTGATGATTCGGCTCAGTTCGTCGATGTGATCTTCGAGAAGCTGTTTGAGCCTGAACAGCGGCTGAATGCGGTCTTCGGGAGGCGTGCGGCGCCACTCGGGATATGCGGCGGCGGCAGCTTCCACAGCGGCATTGACCTCGGCGGCATCGGACAGCGGAGTTCTGGCGATAGTCTCGCCGGTCGCAGGATTGGTGACCTCGAGCCATTCCGTGGCTGTCGATTCGACCCACTGGCCGTTCACGTAGTTGGGAACTTTGGTGAGTGGTGGTGGTGCTGCAATGGCCATTTGCTTAATGCCTCTGCTATCGCGAAGAATTGCGAGACGTTGCGACCAACATCTCTACTGGGTCACGGGTAGACGAACAGCGTTTCCGTTTGCGGACACCGTTTGGAGGGCTGATTCCAGCACGTCCAGCGCTTCGTCCATTTGCTCGTCAGTTACGACCAACGGAACCAGAACTCGGATCACGTTTGAATACGAGCCAGCCATGATTGTAATGAGTCCGTGCTCGTAACAATATTTTGTCACTTCTTTGGTCTCCTCCGCGGCTGGTTCGCGCTTGTCGGCAGACTTGACGAGTTCGATCGCCTGCATTCCTCCCAACCCGCGCACATCGCCGATCATTGGCCAACGCTTTTGCCAGCCTTTGGAGCGCTTCTGAAATCTGTTTTCGATGTCGTTTGCGCGAGTTAATAGTTCTTCGTGGTCGAAGATGTCGAGCACTGCTAGCGCGGCCGCACAGGAGAGTGGATTGCCGGCGAAAGTGCCGCCCAGACCGCCGGGGCCGGGAGCGTCCATGATTTCGGCACGACCGGTGATCCCAGCCAACGGCAAGCCTCCGCCGAGTGACTTCGCGGTGACTACGATGTCGGGTTCGATGGCGTAGTGCTCGCTGGCAAACATCTTGCCGGTTCGGCCGAAGCCACTTTGAACTTCGTCGGCGATGAAGAGAACGCCGTGCTTGTGGCAGATGTCGATCAGCACACGAAAGAAATCAGTTGGGGGTACAACAAATCCTCCTTCACCCAGAACCGGCTCGGCGATTACGGCAGCCACGTCTTCGGACGCGACGACTCGTTTGAATGTGTCTTCGAGATGGCGGGCGCAGAAAAGATCGCACGATGGATATTTCAGCGAGTACGAACAGCGATAGCAATACGCGTAAGGGATGCGGTACACGTCGCCAGGAAATGGCGCAAATCCGGCTTTGTAGGGATGAGTCTTGCTGGTGAGTGCCAGGGTCATCATGGTGCGCCCGTGGAAAGCGTCTTCAAAGGCGATGATGCCCGAGCGTCCGGTGTGGGCGCGGGCAATTTTCACTGCGTTCTCCACGGCCTCGGCGCCGCTGTTGACGAATAAAGTTTTCTTGGGAAAATTGCCGGGCGTGATTTGGTTCATCCGCTCGGCCAGCCGGATGTACTTTTCATACGGCGTAACTTGCGCGCAGGTATGCAGGAAGTTGTCGAGTTGTTCGCGAACGGCGCTGATTACCGGCTCACGACGATGTCCGACATTGAGGCAGCCTATGCCACCGGCGAAGTCGATGTAACGGTTGCCGTCAACGTCTTCGAGCCAGGCGTCCTGGGCTTTGGCTACGTAGATTGGGGTCACGTGCGAAAGTCCACGCGGGATGGCGGCGTTGCGGCGCTCGGCCAGCGCTTTGGATTTCGGTCCCGGGATTGAGGTTTTGAGTTGAATTGTTGCCATCTGAGTTCACTATTCCTGTCGTTGGTCGTTAGTCCTTGGTCGTTCGCCAAGGCCAAATCTATAGAAATTTTTCCAACGACCAGAGACCGACGACCAGAGACGTACCTCAGTACCACCCGATCGGCGCTTCGTTCAAATTTATGTGCACCTGTTTGGTTTCAAGATATTCTTCGATCCCCCATGGGCCCAGTTCGCGGCCGAATCCGGATTGCTTATAGCCGCCCCACGGGGCTTCGACATAGGTTGGTTGCATATGGTTCACCCAGACGATTCCGGCGCGCAGTGACTTCACGACGCGGAATGCTTTGAAAATGTCACGCGTCCACACTGCGGCGGCTAGGCCGTAGGGTGAATCGTTCGCAATCTTAAGTGCGTCTTTTTCGTCTTCGAATGGGATCACGGCGGCGACCGGGCCAAAAATTTCTTCGCGAGCGATGCGATCGTTGTTGGTCACGTCGTAAAAAATAGTGGGTTCGACATAATAGCCTTTCGCGAACTTCTCGGCGCGTCCTCCGCCGCTGGCCAGCTTCGCTTCTTTTTTGCCGAGCTCCTGATACTCACGAACTCGATCGTACTGGTCCTTGCTGACCACCGGGCCCATTTTGGTGTCACGATCGAGAGGCGCGCCCAGCTTAATCTTCCTGGCCTTCTCGCTCATGGCATCCACGAACTTTTTGTAGATGGGCTTTTGCACCAGGATGCGGCTTCCGGCCGAGCAAACTTCGCCTTGGTTGATGAAGACGCCGAACAGAGCGCCATCGATGGCAGCTTCGAAATCGGCGTCAGCGAAAAAGATGTTTGGCGACTTGCCGCCGAGTTCGAGTGTGACCCGCTTCACGGTGTCGGCAGCCTGCTTCACGATAATCTTGCCGACAGCGGCGCTGCCGGTGAAAGCGATTTTGTTCACGTCGGGATGCTGAACCAACGGCGCGCCACAGCTTTCGCCAAATCCCGTGATGATGTTGACCACGCCCGGAGGCAGGCCCACGTCGGCGAACCAGCTAGCCATTTCGAGTGCGGTGATCGGCGTTTGCTCGGCTGGCTTCAAGATGCAGGTACAGCCAGCGGCCAATGCTGGCGCCAGTTTCCACGCTGCCATGAGCAGCGGATAATTCCACGGGATAATTTGTCCGGCGACGCCGATCGGTTCTTTCAGCGTGAGGCTCACGGCATTATCGGGAACCGGGTTCACGTACCCGAGGATCTTCGTCGCCAGGCCGCCGTAATATTCGAAGCAAGTGGCTACGTCTGCGATGTCAAATTCGGCTTCAACGATGGGTTTGCCTGTGTTGCGCGATTCCAGCTCGGCGAGCATGGCTGTGTTCTGGCGGATTTTTTCGGCAAGCCGGAAGAGAACGCGCCCGCGTTCTTGCGCAGTGGTTGAGGCCCATGGCCCGTCTTCAAAGGCGGCTTTCGCTGCCGCAACGGCGCGGTTGACGTCGTCGGCATTCGCGTCGGGAACTTGCGCGATCACTTCTTCCGTGGACGGATCGTAAACCGGGAAAGTCTTATTGGACTTGCTGTCAACCCATTCGCCGTTGACATACATCTGATAAGTGCGCACGTCAGTTTTCACTCCACCTGGCATAGTTTTCTCCTGCGACTAGTCAAGCCTTTGCTCGAGCGAACAGCCCTGTCGACCGCGCTCAGGGCAGGCTTGGCGCTGTCCCCGCGTAATTCGATTACGATTATGTTCGCCCGCCTGCTCCAATTGGAACCGCTTCCGGTGTTTTCAGGCGACTGTATCCAAAGAAGAAAAACACCGCAAGCGCGATAAAGCCGAGCGTGATGCCGAACATACTGACTTCGTATTTCCACAGCGATGTGATCTGTTTGGCCGGGAAAAAAGCCACGACAATTGCGAGTGTCGTTGTAATAAGTCCGGCCACGCCGGCGAACATGAGAGTGCCTTTACTATAGCGGCCACGCTGCAGAGAGCCACGCAAAGCAAACTTGATCAAGGCTCCGAAGACGTATAAAAACGGAACCAATTGAAGGACGACTGCGGCGGACAGCATTTTCTGAAACGCTTCCTGCACGCCGCCTGAAAGTGTGAAGTTGAGAACGATCAGCACGAGCGAGACCACCCCCTGCACAATCAGAGCTACATATGGAGTGGCGTACCGGGGATGAACTTTCCCCATGGCCGCGGGCATGTAGGAGTCGAGGCCAGCGACGAATGGAATGCGGGCAGAGCCTCCCATCCAGGCGGAGCCGATTCCGGCAATCGACAAACTCAGCATGACTGCAAAGGGCGCGATGATCCAAGCAACGCCGACTTTGCCGGCCATGTGGCTGACCGCCTGCACGACTCCTTGCAGCACGTTGATGTCGTTTTTTCCAATCGCGACCAGAAGCGTGAGAGTTGCGCCCACATAGAGAGCGCCGGAGATCACGCCTCCCCAAGCCACGGAGCCGGGCAGGATTTTCTGGGGATCACGGATTTCATCGCCCATCACGGAAGCAAGTTCCAGTCCGACCAAGCCGAAACAAATCACGCCGAACGAGTTGAGGACAAATTTGGGATCCGCAGGAATTTTGAAATCCGTTGGTGAGACTGGCGTTCCGAAGCGCGACCAGACGGTCACGCCCAATCCAATGAGCACTGCAGCAGCGACGAAGGTGCCGATTCCTCCCAAGTTGTTCAGCCATTTTCCTACGCTGAGGCCAACAATGTTGAGCACAGTCAGCAACGCCAACAGACCGATAGACGCTACCATTGCGAAGGTCTTGTCGTCAGCGAGCGCGGCGTGGCCGGGGCCCATGGCGAAAACCGACACGCCGACGAAATAGAGCATGACGGTCGGGACGTACAACATATTGTTCGTCCAATAGCACCAGCCCGAGAGGAATCCGTGGAAGTCTCCGAAGACTTCTTTCGCCCACAAGTAAACGCCGCCTTCGCCGGGATAGCGGTGGGCCAATTCGATAACTGCAATTCCTTGCGGCCAAAAAAAAAGCAGCAAGGCGATAATCCAAAGCCAGACCGTGACGCCGCCGTTGGCCGCGATCGACGGGACTACATTCAAATTGAACACAGCGACCACAAAAAGCAGAACCAAGTCCCAGCGGCCGAGGACGCGCTTCAGATGAGGCTTGCTGGCGTCTTGGGTGTCGGCTGACAAACGCGCGCTCCTTGGTCCTCTATTCTTCCCTGTTGTCCCGATTGTTATTCCGAGCGAGGAATTTGCTTCTGTCGCGGGATAATGCAGATTCCTCGCTTCGCTCGGGAATGACAAATTGTTACTAGCCTTGATGCAAAGCTCTGCGGAGCTTTGCCCGCGGGACAGCCGGGGGCGGCTGTCCCCACGTGACTCAACGCGCGACTACTTCTGCTGTCCGCTCCTGCTGTGCCTTGGCTAACGCTGGCGCAACATCCTCAAAGGCTGCGAGATGCTGGTTGATATCGGCGTCGGTGTGCTGGACCGAGATCGTCCACTGTTCATCCCACCAGTACGGTTGCGGCATCACGCCACGGTTGACCATGGCGAACCAATAGTGACGCCAGAGGTCGATGTCGATGGTCGTCCAATCGCGGTAGTTGCGGATCTCTTTGGGATACAGCATGAGAGCCCCGTTCGCGCCTGCGCTCGCGATGTAGGCTTGCAGGCCTACTTTCGCGATGGTCTTGCGATAGCCCGCAGTTAGTTTCTGGCTCAACTTGTCCACGTGCGCGTAGTTCGCGCGCGTAAGCACTTCGCGAAAGGTCGCGAGGCCTGCAGCCATCGAGACCGGATTTGTGTTGTAGGTGCCGCCGTGAAAAACTTTGTGTTCTGAAATCAGATTCATCACGGACTTGTGCGTCCCGAATGCGGCTAGCGGCAAGCCTCCTCCAATCGACTTGGCGAGGCAGATCATATCGGGCTTGACTCCGAAATATTCGGAAGCTCCACCCCAGCCGAGTTTCGCCCCGGTTTTTACTTCGTCGAAAATCAGCAGAGCGCCATTCTTTGTGGCGATTTCGCGCAAGCCTTCGAGAAATCCTCGCTGCGGAATACAGAGGCCGACATTCATCATGATGGGCTCAAGGATGATGGCGGCGATTTGTCCCGGATTCTCTTTGAAGCGAAGCTCGACGCTGGCGAGATCGTTAAAGGTAGCGACGGGGACGTTGGCGATGCTTGCCTTGGGCACACCCAAGCCGCCTGGAACTGAAGTCGGCGCATTCACGTCGCCGAAATCTGGGGCATGAGGTTTCACGCTGACCAGAGCGGCATCGTGCAGTCCGTGGTATCCACCTTCGAATTTGAGGACCTTGTCGCGGCCGGTTGCGGCTCGCGCCAGGCGGATGGCGTGCATGGTGGCTTCGGTGCCGCTGCTGCCGAAGCGGACCATCTCAACCGGAAAACGATCGCAAATTTCTTCAGCGAGCTCCCACTCCATGTCGTGCGGCATGCCAAACATGGTGCCGGTGCTCAAACGCTTTTCGACGGCCTTCATGACTGCGGGATGGCAATGACCCGCCATGAGCGCGCCGAAACAGAGGTTGTGATCGAGATAATCGTTGCCATCGAGATCGCGGAAATGTGAGCCACTTCCTTCCTTCACGAAAATCGGGTAAGGGTCGTAGGCGCGGTAGTTGCTGGCCACGCCGAGTGGAATGCGCTTTAGGTTTTTTTGGTGGGATTCGGCGGACTTGGGCGTGCGACGCTCGAAGGTATCGAGCTCCTTTTGCAATTCGGGGTACATCCGGGTCTCCAGGAATCTCAAGCCGCTTATGCGGCCATTAGAATGCCGGGCAGCCGTAGCGGCCCGGTCTCAGGCTAGAAAAAGAACTTTAACGCAAACTGCACCAGGCGCGGATCCTGGGCCTGTGTGATTTTACCAAATAACGTTGGTCCGTCGGAAAAATGGCCGTCCGGGTTATAGAAATTGGTGTGGTTGAAGATGTTGAACAGCTCCGCCCGGAACTCGAAATAGCGGGCTTCGGTTATAGCGAGTTTCTTGTGGACTGAGAAGTCCCAGTCCTGCAGGCCGGGACCGCAGCAGATGCTGCGCTGGGTGCCGATGTTGAAGTGGCCCAGCTGCGGATCCTGAAAGTCGTTGGGGTTGAACCAGAAAGCACCACTCGTCTTGGGGTTGAGTTTCTGAAATGGAGACACTAGCTGCGGCGCTTCAGTTCCAAGAAAGAAGACGCTAGCGATTAGCTCATTATCATTTTCAGTGTCCAGCCGAATGGGAAAGCCCGTCTGAAATTGGGCAATGCCGGATACAGCCCAGTCATTCAACACCCTCCCGGCAAAACCCTTGTGCTCAGGGATGGGCAACTCCCAGTCATAACTCACCACAAAACGTTGGTGGGAGTTGAAGAGCGACAACGCGCGGCTGGCGTTGTAGTTGAACGGGTTAAGGGTTTCCTCAAACGTGGATCCATCGTCGATGGACTTACTGAGCGTATAGGACGCCTGAAACTGCAAACCGTGAGAGAAACGTTTTTCGAGCATCGCTTCGAATGCGTTGTAGGCGGAGTTTGCGATGGTGTCTTCAGCAAAGATGTCGCTAAACACCGGGACTCCATCCAGCGGGCAACCCGTGCCGGGCGTAAAGGCAGGTAATGTCGGGTTGCAACCCGGCGAGGAATAGGGGCGCAGCCCAACCAGGTTGAGGGTTTGGCCGGTGCCGTTGACGACACTGCCGTTGGGCATATGGAATGGGTAGCCAGTGGGAACAGTTACGCTCCACTGCGTGTCTTCGAGAAATGGACCGCACGTCGCCGGAGACCCGAATGAATTTACGTTAGCCGGGTTGGCGGCGGCGATATTGATGATGTCAAGACAGGTTTGCGGATTGGATGGATTTATATCATGCGAGGCAAGTAAACGATGTCCCTCTGATCCGACGTATCCAAGCTGCAGCATCATGTCTCTGGTAAGTTGCCGCTGAACCGTGAGGTTGTATTGCGACGTGTACTGCGTGCGTAGATGCGGTTGGAACTCGCCGTAGAGCAAAAGAGGACGGAACAGCGAATAATCCACGGGCGCGCCGGGCGCTGGCGTGATGATGCCGTTGAATGGGTTCGGAGCGGGAGTGCCTCCACTTTGGTAAACGAACGGAGTGTTGAAAAAAGTGTCGAATAGCGACGAACTGCCTCCGAATGGCGGCTCGGCGCCGAATTGGGCCAGCACCAGCTCTTCAATCGGATTGTAGAACAGTCCGAAGCCGGCGCGAATACTGGTCGCACCGCTGTTGCCGAAAATCTTTTGCATAATGCCGCCGTTGGTATTCGGGCTGTACGCAATTCCAACACGCGGCGCAAAAGCGTTGTAATACGTACTGGTCAATCCCGGCGGAACACCTTTATCGCCGGGCACGACCAGGCCCGTGGGAGTGACGCCAACTGCATTGCAGTTCGTAGTGTTGACCCCGAAGTACTGCTCGCTCAATGGTGACAACGCGCAGGGGTGAACCGTGGAGTTCTGTCCCGGACGGAAGGTTTCGACGTGTCCGCTGATATCAGTGAGAGGGGTGTTCAGTTCCCAGCGAAGTCCGTAGTTGAGAGTCAGATTCGGTTTTACTTTCCAGCTGTCTTGCGCAAACGGATACAGCGAGGTACCGCGAATGTCCTCTCGCTGTCCCGAACCCTGGGTGTAGGTATCGGTGATTCCGAGAAGGTATTCGGCGTAGTTGTCTCCGTCGCCGGGGAGAATTGCGTTCGGTCCCGAATTGTTGAAGGTGAACTCGCCATTGACGTCGAAATAGTAATACTGATCAAAACGGGCGCGACGAATATCCAAGCCAAATTTGAACGTGTGGTTGCCCTTTACCCAGGTCAGGTTATCCGACCATTGAAAGCTGTTTCCAACCTGGGGAAGGAAGCCTTCAAAATTATTCCCGTAGACAGCTCCGCCGCTGATATCGACGTATGGAACTCCGGTGAGGTTCGCGGGAAGTCCGGGTGTGATTCCGCCTTTTCCGGCCGGAATGCCATAGGTAGTGAGGAGGCTATTGATCGGCGCGGAATCCGATGTGCCGTTAAAGCAGAAAGCTGAGGCCGCGCCCGTACACGACGAGGTCACAGGGTTGGTAGTCTGGTTCTTGAGGAATCCGAGTTCTCCCTCTCGCATGTAGGTAAAGCGAAATTCATTCACGACGGCGTTGGTAATGGTCCAGGTGTGGCTCAGGTTCCATTGCTGAAAACGGTTGTCATTAAAGTTGCCAAAGCCTGGAACAGTAGCGCCCGCGGCTTCAAAATCGTTGTAGGGCTGAAGCTGGCGGAGATCGTTGAAATAGTAGTACGCAGAGAAAGTCTGACGGCTGTTGATTTTGTGATCAAAGCGCACCGTAAACTGGTCGCCATTGTCGGTACTCACGGGGACGGATTGGTTTAAATTTGCCCCCACGTTCGCGTTGGGAATGAACTGCTGCATCAGGTTGACAGCGACAGGATCCTGGCAGGCGGTTGGAATCGCGCCGGTCGGAAAAATCGACGACCATGGGATGTACGGCGTGCCGGTCACGGGATTCGTTTGCGTAGGAAGGCCTGCAATCGACGAAATCCCCAGCGCGTGATCACAACCGGGGCGTCCGTCTAAAACCTGGGCTACAAAAGGAGTGCCCCCGCTTGCACTTATGCCTCCGGCTCCGGCGCTGTTGGAGCTAAACGGGGCGAAGCCTCCCACTCCCGAAAAATCGCCGCCTCTTTCGGCGGTGGTCGGCACATTCAGCACCGCACCCGGAATGCCCTGACGGATGCGGCGGCCTTCATAGGAAACAAAGAAAAAAGTACTGTCTTTCTTTATCGGTCCACCGAAAGTTCCGCCGAACTGGTTTTGATTCCATTGCGGCCTGGTGGTGTTGAAGTAGCCTTGCGCGTCGAGGATCGTGTTGCGAAAGTACTCGTAGATGTCTCCATGAAAGTTGTTGGTCCCGGATTTTGTGATGACGTTCACGACCGAACCCGAATTGCGGCCGTATTCAGCGTCGAAGGTATTGGTGATGACGCGAAATTCTTCGACGCTATCTGGGGAGGGCTGCACGGTGGGAAGATTCACGAACTGATCATTAGCATCTCCGCCGTTCACGCTGAAATTATTAGCGCGCGTGCGGCCGCCATTCACCGAGACTGAACCTGTATCCTGCGATCCGTAGAAAAGACTACCGTTGCCATTTCCGAGCTGCGCCTGCACTCCGGGCTGCAATTGCAGAAATTGATAGGTGTCGCGAGTGTTTAGAGGCAGCTCATTCACCGAGCGGTTATTAATGACCGCGCCGAGTTGTGTGCTTGTCGTATCGACTTGAGGAGCTTCGGATGTAACTTCGACAACCTCCTGTGTCGCACCGACCTGGAGCACCGAATTGAGCGTGACTACCTGGTTGACATTGACCAGCACGCTGGTCTGCACATTCTTCTTGAAACCAGCGAGCTCAAATTCGACTCGATAACTGCCGGGCGTGACTTCCACAAAATTGTAGTCGCCGTTGGCGTTGGTCTGAGTGTCCCGGCTGGCGCCGGTCGCCTCGTTGGTCAGTGTGATCTTTACGCCGGCCAGAACGGCGGCGGTGGGATCAGCGACGCGTCCGACGATCCGTCCGCTGGTGCTCTGGGAAAACGCAGGAAGGGTGAGTAAACCGAGCGCCAGCGAGAAAGCCAGCGCACGATGCGTCAGCGAAGAATGCATTGAGCACCTCCCGATTCAGGGTGGAAGATTGCCAACGAACAATGCTTGCGTGAAAATCAAACCTTGCTATAATCGCGCAAGGTTAGAGAACCTTCAGCACAACTGTCAAGTAAAAAATGGCGTTGTGAGCAGCCTGCGAGAGACATGGGAGCGCACTCTGAGAAATGAAGGCCGCCGATCCAAAACCTTATTTGAAAATCGGCGACGTGGCCCGGCTGGTGGGCGTTTCTCCGTCCGTGATTCGGTCATGGGAGAGCGTGGGCCTGACGCGGCCTCGCCGCACCGTTAGCAAGTACCGCCTTTATACGCCTGAAGATGTGAAACTGCTCAAGCGCGCGCGGTTCTTGCGAAAGGTGCGCGGGTTGAACGCGCCTGCCATTGCACAATTGCTGAAGCGCGAAGGTTTGGTACGTCCCGCCACGAATGGCAGCGGCGCCATTGGCGTACATCTGCGCCAAATGCGTTTGCGGCGCGGATTGTCTCTAGCTCAAGTGGCAAAACGGGTCGGCATCTCCGTGGGATTTCTGAGCGCATTGGAACGTTCCCACATGAGCGCGTCAGTGAGCACTCTACGAAAGCTGGCGCGATTCTACAAGACCAACATCCTTGATTTTTTCGATGCGGCCAAATCGAATAGCCGATTGGTGCCGTCGCACAAACGCAAAGTTCTTGAGGCTGGACCCGGCGTCCGCATGGAATTGCTGGCGTGGGGAAACACAGTGATGGAGCCGCATCTGTTTCGTATTTCTCCACGCGCTGGCAGTGGCGAATCCTACACCCACGAGGGCGAGGAGTTTTTGCACGTTCTGCAGGGGCAACTGCACATTTCAGTGGCGGAAGTGGAGTATCGGCTGAAGCCGGGCGACAGTTTTTATTTTGAGAGCGCTACGCCGCATCGTTGGTTCAACCCGGGCCGCACCGAAACTCGCGTGCTATGGGTGAACACTCCGCCGACTTTCTAATCGTGTAGGCGCGCGATGCACGTAGCAAGGATTATGGAGGCTTAGTGACGACCCGACGCTTTCTGATCGCGCTGTTGGTGGCATCCATTCTCTTGTTGGGAGCCTGCTCCAAGAAAACTCCTACGCTCAATCTGCTGGTCTGGGAAGGTTATGCAGATCCGTCATTCGTGCATGGCTTTGAGGAGCAAAATCACTGCAAGGTTACCGTCTCTTATATGGGTTCGAGCGACGAACTGGTCGCCAAGCTGCGCGGCGGGAGCGCGGGCAACTACGATGTGATTTCACCATCGAGCGATGTTGCCACATCGATCGCTAAAGCTGGATTGGCCGCGCCGCTTGATCTTTCGAGGTTCCCGGCCTACAGCCAGCTCTCGCCCCAGCTCACTTCCCTGCCGCTGGTCCGCGTCAAGGATCAGGTTTACGGCGTGCCCTTTACCTGGGGGCCGAACCCGCTGCTTTACGACACCACCGTGTTTCAGCAGCCGCCCGATAGCTGGAACGTGCTTTGGGATCCAAAATACCGTGGCAAGATTTCCGTGTGGGATGAACTCTCCACCGTGTACATGACGGCTCAGGTTCTCGGCTTTGACAAACCCGATCCCACACATCTTTACAACCTCAGCGATGCAGAGCTGGATGCGGTTAAGAAAAAACTGCTGGAGTTGAAACCCAA
Source organism: Terriglobales bacterium (assembly GCA_050012915.1). Lineage (GTDB taxonomy): Bacteria > Acidobacteriota > Terriglobia > Terriglobales > Acidobacteriaceae > JABDBE01. The sequence continues at coordinate 14,387 of JBEKGG010000035.1, forward strand.
TATCAGGAAGATGTGGTCGACTGGCGGCGAGCTGACGAATCTGTTTCAGAACCATGAAGTCGTTTTGGCCATGGGATGGCCGCTGATGACCAACCAGCTTCGCAAACTCAACTTTCCGATTGGCGAAACCATTCCGAAAGAAAACACCACGGGCTGGATCGACCATTTAATGGTCACCTCTGGCAGCGAGAATAAAGAACTGGCTTACAAATTCCTTGAGTACATGATCGAGCCGCAGACGCAAAAGCAGGTCGCGGATGTGACCGGCTATACGCCAGCCAATCCGCAAGCGGCGCAGTTCATGACGCCCGAGCAAGTCAAGAGCTTGCATCTTGACGATGTGGACAGTTATCAGAGGCACATCTATTTTTGGCAGGATGTGCCGCGGCGGGCAAAGTACGTTGAGATCTGGAACGAAGTAAAAGCAGCGCAGTAATAAGTGGAGACCGGGCGTCCTCCAAGACGGCGCCAGTTAGCGAACATGGCTACCACCACCGAACCCGTCGTTCGTTCCGCCAGATCTGGCCTGCAAGAGCTGCTATCCATTCGCAACATAGCGAAGTCTTTCGGAAAGACTCGCGTCCTTCGCGACATCTCGCTGGAAATTGCGGAAGGTGAGTTTCTAACTATTCTCGGAGAAAGCGGATCAGGCAAGACGACTCTGCTGCGCATCATCGCAGGTTTCGAGAACGCTAATTCCGGCGAAATCCTGATGGAAGGCGAACGCCTCGACCTCCTGCCGCCTTACCGCCGCCGCGTGAATACGGTGTTTCAACACTATGCTCTCTTTCCGCATTTGACCGTGGAAGAAAACGTGGGCTACGGATTGCGCGTGGCCAAGTTGCCGAAAGCTGAGATTGCTGCCCGAGTTACAGAAGCGCTGGCCATGGTTAAAATGACCGCGTTTGCCAAATCGAAGCCGGGAAAAATCAGCGGAGGACAACAGCAGCGCATTGCTTTGGCGCGCGCATTGGTAAATCGGCCGCGCCTTTTGCTGCTCGATGAACCGCTTTCCGCGTTGGACGCCAATCTCCGACGGCAAATGCAGGTTGAGCTGAAATCTCTGCAGCGGGAAGTCGGGATTTCTTTTGTGTTTGTCACTCACGACCAGGAAGAAGCCATGGTCATGTCGGACCGCGTAGCGCTCTTGCGTATGGGTGAATTGGAGCAGGTGGCTTCGCCGCGCGAAATCTACAGCCATCCCGCGACCGCATATACGGCGCAGTTCATCGGCCATACGAATCTGCTTCGCGGCGAAATCCGCGCCGGAATCGCTCGTTGCAACTCGCTCTCGTGGAAAGTTGGTTTGCCCGAAGGCCCAGCGTTGTTTTCTTTGCGGCCGGAGAATATCCGAATCGTAAATCCGGAAACGGGTTCCGACGTAAATGCGGTCACCTTTCGAGGCAAGATTCAGCACCAGGCTTTTCACGGTGCTACGGAGTTGCTGCAAGTTGTCTGCGCAGATGGACTCACGCTTTCGGTGAGAACTGCGACTCGCGAAACTCGACAAGGAGATTTGGCGTTGGAATTCTCCCCGACCGATGCCGTGCTGGTTCGCGAGTCTCCGGAAAGAGGTTAATCAGGACAATGTTTTCCCGCGCCTATCGAGCCGCCATCACGTTGCCGCCGCTGCTTTGGGTAGCGGTCTTCCTGCTCGTTCCATATGCGCTGCTACTTTGTTATAGCTTTTGGTCGGTCTCACCATCACAAACCATCACCCACTCCTGGACACTGGACAACTATCGCGAACTCTTCCGCGTGAATGTTTACCTGCAAACTCTTTTTCGATCGATGTGGATTGCAGCCCGGGTCATGATCTTTTCCCTGCTGCTGGGCTATCCGCTGGCCTACTATCTCTCGTTCTATGCAGGTGCGAGAAAAGACCTTTTCTATCAGTTGGTAATTATTCCTCTGTGGGTCAGTTACCTGGTTCGTGCGTACGCCTGGAAAACTATCCTGGGCAGCGACGGCGTGCTCAACACTCTATTGCAATACCTCCACCTTACGAAACATCCACTCGAGTTTCTACTCTACAGCCCATTCGCGGTCGTGCTCACGCTCACCCATATCTATACGCCGTTCGCGGTTTTGCCGATCTACGCTGCTCTTGAACATATTCCACGCAATCTGGTTGAGGCTTCCAGCGACTTGGGAGCGTCTCCCTTGCAGACTTTCTGGCGAGTGATTTTCCCGCTTTCGATTCCCGGGGTGCTGGCGGGAGCAACTTTTGCGTTTGTGCTGAGCCTCGGGGATTTTCTCGCACCGCTGTTGCTGGGCGGGCCCAGCGGGATCATGATCTCGAATATTGTAGTGAGCCTGTTCGGTGCGGCTTACAACTGGCCACTGGGAGCGGCGATTTCACTCTGCATGTTGCTGCTTGTGGTCAGCCTGCTTTTTCTCTCGGAGAAACTGGAAAAGAAATGGAGCTTCCGGTGAGCGCCGTTCGCAGCACTTCCCGCTGGTTGCCGTGGCACGTCATCGTGGTCTTCGGATTTCTTTATCTGCCGATCGTGACCCTGATTGTCTACTCATTTAACGGGTCAGGAGTTGGTGGATTCCCTCCGCGCAACCTGACTCTGGATTGGTATCGCATGCTTTTTGCCGACGACGCCATCTGGGAATCAGTCTTGAACAGCTTGATTGTCGCCGTTACAGCCATGGCGATTTCACTGACGTTTGGCGTTCCGGCGGCCCTTGCTCTGGATCGGGCGAACTTTCCAGGCAAGGCTTTTTTTCGGCGGCTTGTGCTTTTGCCGTTGATTCTCCCCGGAATCATCACAGGACTTTCGCTATCGATGTTGTTTCACGATAGTCACGTGAAGCTCAGCCTGCTCACGATTGTGCTCGGGCACGGCACGGCATTGATCTCTGTTGCGACGACCGAAGTCTTCGCCGGCTTGCAGAAACTGGATCGGGCGCAAGAGGAAGCTTCTCTTGATCTCGGTGCAAATTATTGGCAGACCTTTTGGCGTGTGACCATCCCCAACTTGCGCTTATCGATTATCGGCGCGGCGCTGCTGATTTTCACCTTGTCCATGGACGAGATTGCCGTCAGCTTCTTCTTGATTGGACGCGACAACACGCTGCCGCTGGAAATCTGGGGACGGCTGCGACGGGGGATCACGCCAGAGATCAACGCAATATCCACAATTATTTTTGTTTCTTCTCTGGTCGCAATCGTCAGTTGGTACCGGCTGCGAACGAATGCAGAGAATCCAGAGGTAACGGTGTAACGCGGGTGAATCATGGCCGGACGGGCGTCCTGCATTAACCGCGGGAGCAAAACATATGACTACAAATCGCAGGGACTTCATTAAATTCGTGGTTGCAGGATCGGTTGCAGCCGGCTGTCCCATTGACCTTTCGCTTTTGGCGGCCGAGACCCCTCAGCCGGAAGTGGAGGGCGAAGACAATCGCATCTGCCATCAGGTACGCGACGGCAAAATCTTCTCCCGGCCGCCGGTCTCGGCGCGTCACGATGTGGTCATCGTCGGCGGCGGAGTCAGCGGGTTGACCGCCGCTTATTTATTGCGCAAGCGCGATTTCCTTTTGCTGGAAAAAGAACCGCACTGGGGCGGCAATGCATACTTGATGGAGTATCAGGGCTGCGCGTATGCCACCGGCTCCGCGTTTCTCGGCAAAAGCGAATACGCATACAGCTTCGCCAAAGAAATCGGTCTCGAACCTCTTCCCATCAACGATCGCGACAGCACCATTATTAAAGGTGAATGGATTGGCAACACCTGGACTGAGGGTCTCGATAAATTGCCGTATCCCGCGTCGGTTCGCGAGGGCTTCAAGAAATTCAAGAAAGACCTGCTGGCAATCGATCTGGATAAGCGGGCGACGGAACTCTACAACGTTCCATTTTCCGATTTCATGAAGGGCTATCCGATCGAAGTGAAGCAGTGGTGGGATACCTTTGGTCCGTCCAATTGGGGAGCCACGACCGAGAACACAGCCGCCGCGCTCGGCATCGACAACTTGCAAGAGATTGGCGCGGAGACCGTGCCGGAGTTTTATACCTGGCCCGGCGGATTAGGGGTTATTACGAAGAGGTTGGCCGAGATCCTGCAGAGCAAATTTGCAGACCACATGCAGTTGGGCGCGACCACAGTGGCCGTCGTCCCGGACAATGGCGAAGTGCAGGTCACCTACATGCAGGGTGCGGAATTGAAGACCGTGGCGGCAAAAACGGTAATCATGGCTAGTCCCAAGTTCATCACTCGCCGAATCGTGCAGGGGCTATCTGAAAAGCAAAGTGACGCCATGCAGCAGATCCGCTACATTCCTTACCCGGTGGTGAACCTGATTTTTGACAAGCCGGTATTCAACAAGAGCTACGACACCTGGTGTCCGGGAAACGCGTTTACCGACTTCATTGTGGCGGATTGGGTTATACGCAACCAGCCGGGATACAAACAAAAATACAACATCCTCACCTGCTACACGCCCATGAGCGAAGACGATCGCGGATCCCTGCTGACCGAATCGGGCGCTCGGAAAAAAGCGGCCAGCGTTTTGGATGATTTTCAGAAGTTGTTCCCCGGCTCCAACGTCGATCCGATCGAGGTTCACATTTATCGCCGCGGCCATCCTCTTTATATGTCCACGCCCGGCCTCTACACGAAGGTGCAGCCCTTGGCGCGACAGCCGATGGATCGCGTGTTCTTCGCCAACACGGATTCAGAAGGGTCGGAATCGACTACTAGTAAGGGAATCATGGCAGCCAGACGCGCAGTGAAAGAGGCGGAAAATCGTCTGGCAGGAAAATCCAAGACCATCTCAGGCTGACCTTCTTACTCACCCCAGAGTTACAGAGCAACAGAGAAAACCGCACGCTTTCTTTCTCTGTGACTCTGTGTCTTTGTGGTGAACACTTCGAAGCCATAGTAGAGTAATTACAGGGGTTATCGGGAAGGAAGTCTGATTTGAGTTCCAGCATTCGTAATATCGCAATCATTGCCCACGTCGATCATGGCAAAACTACGCTGGTCGACGCCATGCTTCAGCAGAGCGGCACTTTTCGTTCCAACGAGCACATCATCGAACGCGTCATGGATTCGAACGATCTGGAGCGCGAGCGCGGCATCACTATTCTGGCCAAGAACACGGCCATCTTTTATCACGACGTAAAGATCAATATCGTGGACACGCCTGGCCATAGCGATTTCGGCGGCGAAGTCGAACGTGCTTTGAAGATGGTCGACGGCGTCATGCTGCTGGTGGATGCCAGCGAGGGTCCGCTGCCACAGACTCGGTATGTGCTCAGCAAGGCGCTAGAGGCTCATCTGTCGCCTATCCTGGTAATCAACAAAATCGACCGTCAAGACGCTCGCCCGCAAGAAGTATTGAACGAAGTTTACGATCTGTTTATCGATCTCGACGCTAAAGAAGAGCAACTCGACTTTCCGGTTTTGTACACCAACGCCAAGGCCGGGACGGCCTCGCGAGATATAAAAGGAGGTGGGGTAAACTTGCAGCCTCTGTTCGAGACCATCGTCGAAGTAATTCCCGAGCCCAAAGGCGACGTGGCCGGACCGCTGCAGATCCTCGTAGCAAACCTCGACTACAGCGATTATCTAGGACGATTGGCGATTGCGCGTGTTTTCAACGGAACCATGCACACGGGTGAAGACGTGGCCATTGCCAAGCTGGACGGAACTCTCTACAAAACAAAAATCACAAAGCTGTTTTCGTTTTCTGGGCTGAAGCGAACCGATATAACTGAGACCACGCTCGGCGACATCATCGCGGTAGCCGGGGTCGAAGGCATCACCATCGGCGAAACCATCACCGATGTGGAGAATCCCGCGCCGCTGCCGCACATCACGATTGACGAGCCAACAATCGCCATGCTCTTCACGGTGAATACTTCGCCGTTTGCTGGACGCGAGGGCACTTACGTAACCTCGCGAAATCTGCGGGAGCGGCTGCAGAAAGAACTTCTCACCAACGTTTCCCTGCGCGTTGAAGACACCGCGACCACGGATTCATTCATCGTGATGGGTCGAGGCGAACTGCAGCTTTCGATTCTCATCGAGATGATGCGTCGCGAAGGCTTCGAGCTCATGGTGGGCAAGCCGGAGATCGTTACCAAGCGGGTCGATGGCAAACTCATGGAGCCGATCGAAAAGTTAACTGTCGACGTTCCCGAAGATTTTGTCGGCGTGGTGATGGAACAACTCGGCGCGCGTAAAGGCGAAGTGCTCAACATGCACAATCACGGTTATGGACGCGTCCGCATCGAGTTCCGCGTGCCCAGCCGAGGCCTTATTGGCTTGCGCAGCCAGTTGCTTACCGATACCCGCGGCACCATCGTGATGAATTCTCTGTTTGACGGGTATATCGAATGGCAGGGCGAAATTCCGCACCGATTGACAGGTGCACTGGTGTCCGACCGCGCGGGAGTGACGACGCCTTATTCGCTTTACAACCTGCAGGAACGCGGTGAACTGTTTGTCGGCCCGACAATCGACGTTTACGAAGGCATGATCGTTGGCGAAAACGCCAAAGATAATGACCTTGATGTGAACGTCGTGCGCGAAAAGAAGTTAACCAACATGCGGTCTTCGACTTCGGATATTGCGGTTCGCCTGGTTCCATTTCGCAATCTCAATCTGGAGCAGGCCATTGAATTCATCGCTGACGACGAGTTTGTCGAGGTCACGCCGAAAACGCTTCGGCTCCGCAAGAAAGTCTTGCAAGCTAACAAGCGAAAACGAAGTTCAATGGCGATGGCAGAAGAAGAGCGCTAATGCCCCGCGGCCACAAGCCGTGTTCAGACAAAGAAGCCAACTTGAAGCTGTATCTCGTGCCTTGCAGTTGCGGCACAACCTTCGCAGTTTCCGAAAACTATGATCAGCAAGGAACTGAGTTGGGGCGCTATTTGAAGTGTCCCAACTGCGGCAAGCGGCACGATCCCAAAAACCGATTGTTGCGACTGGGATTTCAACGCGATGGTTATTGGAAGGTGGATGGCTGCTAGGAGATCTTGAGCAACTGTCATCTTGAGCAAGGTATGTTCTGTGCTCGCGCGGAACATATGCAGTCGAAGATCGCTTCACGCGACGCTGCGAGGCATTTTTGCAATGCAACCGTCGTGGTCGAAATGCCTTGACGCATCTTCTTACGATCCAGCGTCAACAGAATAACTTCGCACAAATGGCAGACCTGCTATACTTCGTGCGCATTTGACTGTTCGTCAACTTTGGCTTTCGGCTTGGCCAACCAGCCTCCCAGTTGCTGCCGAAGTCGCCCACGCTCAAATAGCTCACTCCGAGGCAATTCGCGTGAAGAACATCTTTGTTGGGAACCTCGATTTCAACACTTCGGAAGACGAACTGCGAAAGCTCTTCGAGGTACACGGACAAGTGGACCGGGTCAGCATTATGACCGACCGTGACACCGGGCGCTCTCGCGGATTCGGCTTCGTGGAAATGACCAGTGGGGAAGACGGAGAAAAAGCCATCGCGGCGCTGAACGGCAGTCAGATCGGTGGGCGGACATTGAATGTCAACGAAGCGCGTCCCAAGGTCGAGCGCGGCGGTGGCGGCGGGCGCGACCGTGGTGGCCGCGGCGGCGGCGGACATGGCGGCGGTGGTGGGGGCGGACGGAATCGTTATTAGATCTCGATCCGCGGCGAAAAAACTATTCGGTTTGGCGTCATGGGCGCAGCGAGAACCTGACGCCGACTGTCCGTGCACGAATTGATAGGGCAAAGCTCCGCATGTACACTGGAATTCTGGCGCGCCCGTAGCTCAGCTGGATAGAGCGGCAGCCTCCGGAGCTGTAGGTCGGGAGTTCGAATCTCTCCGGGCGCACCATTTACTAACTGCTGATTTGTACTCCCTTGATTTGCCAGAGCCCCGTGGTCGTCGTTTATCATTAATAGGAATCTAAGGGGGCATCATGAAAAGCTTCGCAGTACTTCTCCTAACTTTGGTTGCTCTGTTTGCGGTCGCCGCGGATCAGGCTCAGCCACCTGCCGTGGGCAATCAAGCTCCGGCTTTCAGCCTGCCCAACCAGGAGGGAGCGCAGGTTTCGCTCGATCAGTTC
>JBEKGG010000036.1:0-22384 GCA_050012915.1 Terriglobales bacterium
GTAGGATGCCAGGGCGGTGGGATTCGCCTGGATTCGCACTGCCGGTTTCTGACCGCCGCTGATCGACACCAGGCCCACGCCCGTAACCTGCGAAATTTTCTGCGCCATCGCCGTATCTGCCAGGTCTTCGATTTGCGAAAGCGGTAGCGTCTTCGAAGTCAGCGCCAGAGTAAGAATCGGCGAGTCGGCTGGATTTACTTTGCTGTAGATGGGCGGATTCGGCAGGTCGGTTGGCAAGTAGGTTTGCGCCGCATTGATCGCGGCCTGCACCTGTTGCTCTTCGATATCAATATTCTGATCGAGGGCGAATTGAAGGGTGATGACCGAACTGCCAAACGAACTGGTCGAGGTCATCTGACTGAGGCCTGGCACCTGGCCGAATTGCCGTTCCAATGGCGCTGTCACCGACGATGCCATGACGTCGGGGTTGGCGCCGGGATAGAACGTCATGACCTGAATCGTTGGATAATCGACCTCGGGCAACGCCGACACGGGAAGCTGCTGGTAGGCCACAATGCCCACCAGCATGATGGCCACCATCAGCAACGCCGTGGCCACGGGCCGAAGAATGAACAGACGCGACGGATTCATTGCGTGCCTGAACGCTGAGCATTCGAAGCGGCATTGCCGGAGGGGCTTCCCGAACCGTTATTGGTCGAAGCTTGCTGGGGACGGTTCACCGCCGGAGCCGCTGGGCGAGTCTCGATCTTGCTGCCTTCCTGCAATTTGTCCTGGCCGTCGGTCACGACCACATCATTCGGAGAGACGCCGCTGGCGATCACGGAAATGTTGTCTTGGGTGAAAGAAACGGTCACGGGTCGAAGCTCGACCGTGTTATCCGATTTCACCGCGTATATGTAAGTACCCTGCGGACCCCGTTGAACGGCGGCTGCGGGAATGGTCGTGCTATTTTTTCGAACGTCCAGCAGCAAGCGGGTATTCACGAATTGATTTGGCCACAGTGCGTTGTCTTTGTTGTCAAAAACGGCTTTAAGGCGAGCTGTGCCGGTAGTTTGATCGATTTGATTGTCGATGGTCAGCAACTTCCCTGAAGCCAATTTGTTTTGATCGTCGCGGCTATAAGCATCCACCTCGAGCGTGCTCTTCGCCATTTGCGGCGCGACTTGAGGCAGGCTATCTTCGGGCAGCGTAAAAATAACCGAGATAGGCTGAAGCTGTGTAATTACGAATAGGGCATTGGTGTCGGTGGCATGCACAATGTTTCCCGGGTCAACCAGCCGCAGGCCAACTCGTCCGGTGACAGGCGACGCAATGTGACAATAGACGAGGTTTAGCTTGGCGCTGTCGATGGCGGCTTGATCGTTTCGCACCGTGCCGTCGAGTTGATCGACCGTCGCCCCCTGCGTGTCCACCTGCTGCTGGGACATAGCTCCCGAACTTTGGAGCAATCCCTTGAAGCGTTCGTAGTTCAGTTTGGCATCGCGCAGCAAGGCTTGGTCCCGGAACAGTGCGGCCTGGGCCTGTTCCAGAGCAACTTGATACGGACGGGGATCGATTACCGCCAGCAGGTCGCCCTTTTGGACATTCTGCCCTTCCTTGAAATTAACCAGCATCAGTTCGCCATCAACCCGGCTCTTCACGCTGACGGTATAGTAGGCATTAACCGAACCGAGGCCCGTAAGATAGTAGGGAACGTCGCGGCGCTCAGCAGTTGCCACCGACACAGGAACCACAGGCGCTACGCTCGCCTTGGCCGACCCCGGTTTGGGATCGCCACCACAACTTGAAGCCACGATGACCGATAAGAAAATGAGTGCTGTCAAAGGGTTGGCTAACTTTGGGGGTCTAAGGACTTGCTTGGCCGGGGGTGGCCGAAAAGTCATGATTCGTCCCTCCCCCGCCTCCTCCGGTCTTCCCGAAGCCGTCGTCATTTTGCAGACCTCTTTCCGCCAGGAAATGTTATGAAGACTTACCACATTGTAAACTTGTTTAGTACCTAGGTTTGGACGCTTCAATCCCGATTCGGTTGCGGAATATTGCGTTACGAACGGATGCGCACCTCGCCGAGCACTACGCTGTACATTCAATCTTATCGTCAAACAAAATAAGGACTTAAGACTTTACAAAAATTTACCTTCGTTGACTCAGTCTTTACTCGGCGGGACTTCCTTAGGGACGTCGCCGGTAACGTCTTCGCTGGCGCGACCTCGACTTCTCGCGTATATTGTTCGACTCTACCCGCAAACTCTTCTCAATGGCTGAAGCGAAACCCAAATCGACAGTCACTATTCGTGACCTGCAAAGCTTCGAGGACTTAAAACAGGTCGAGGAGGTTGAAAGGGAAGTATGGGGTCTTTCCGAACTAGACACCACGCCTCTGACGTTGGTGATCGCGACAAAGGAGGCGGGAAGCATTTGGGTGGGCGCATTCGACGGCGCGAAACTCGTCGGCTTCGCTTTCGGCTTTCTGGGTTTGGAGAACGGCCGCCTGACCGTGCACTCCCACATGCTGGCAGTGCGCGAACCCTACCGAAATTTGCATCTGGGCTACAGCTTGAAATTGGCACAGCGTGAGCGGGTGCTGGCCATACGCGTCGACGATGGTCGAATGAACGATGCGCGCATTGGTGAAATGACATGGACCTTCGATCCCTTACAGAGCCGAAACGCGCATCTGAATTTCACAAGGCTGGGAGTGGTGTCGGAAAGTTACAAAGCTGATTTTTATGGTCCGGCAACATCGAGCGTTCTGCACCGCAATGGCACGGATCGCCTCTGGGTCACGTGGCCGCTGGCGAGCCGCCGGGTGCAGGACCGGCAGCAAGGCAAAGACAACCGTGCGGAAGTCCTCGACGCGCTTTCTACGTTGACTCCTTTAATCCAGTTCAACGGCGATGGAAAGCCGGTTCGCACCGACCTTGCTGCCGCATTGGGTCGCCAGAGAATCGCGATTGAAGTTCCCAGTGACATCGTGGCTGTGGAACGAAAAGATCCTGCCCTGGCTTGGGAGTGGCGGCTGCAAACCCGATGGGCTTTTACCGAAGCGCTGAAAGCTGGTTTCTTCGTCGCAGAATTTTGCCGCACTGTCCGAGGCCAGCAGGGGCCGGGCGTCTATCTGCTGGAAAAAGCGAAAGTCGAAGAGTATGTTCCTGAGTTGAAACGCAAACCGAGCAACGGCCGCTGATTTGCTTCCCGGGTGTAGAGCGGACACTCCTGTCTGGTTCCTTGGGTAGGCGTAGCATGGAAGCAGCGTTAAATGCCCGCGCCAGCCCCCAACCCGATCATTCTGTACGATGGCGTCTGCGGCTTTTGCAACCGGCTGATTCAATTCGTTCTTAAGCAGGATCGAATGGACCGCTTCCGCTTCGCGTCCCTGCAGAGTAAATTCTCCGCTGAAGTATTGCGGCGGCACAGTGCTTCTCCAGACGACCTCGACACGATGTACGTGGTGCTCGATTATGCGCTGCCCGAAGAACGCATTGCTTCGCGCTCCGACGCGGCTGTCGTGGCTTTGCGACAACTGGGCGGAGGATGGGCAATTCTGGGTGCGGCTTTGCGATTCGTGCCTTTATGGGCGAGAAATTTTGGATACAATTTGGTTGCGCGAAACCGTTATCGTATCTTTGGCAAGTACGATTCCTGCCCGATCCCCGCTGAAAAAGATCGGCGCAAGTTTCTCGATCTGCAGTGAGGCTGTAAATGCACGCCGCCTGATCTCTACGTTGCTTTCGCTGCCTTGACTTCCACCGCACAGTGACTTAAAACTGTCCCCATTGCGTTGCGCGCCCGGGTCTTTTGCGCCTAGTTTTTCATGAGGATCGTCTACCGAATCAGCGAGGAAGACTATGTCGGCGCCCGCGATCTCTTTGCCGCGAATGTACGTCGTCGTCTTCCCCGACCGGAACCCGGTAGTCACAGCGGCCGGTCTTATGATCGGGGCGTATTTCTTGTACTGCGGATTCGCACTTCGACGATACTTTCGGCGGTCCTATCAAAAAGATCGAAGGTTCCAACATGATTTCACGGCTGATGTCTCCGAAGAAGGCGTGTACTTCGTTACACCTAATAGCGACTCTCGCGTAAAGTGGGGCGGTTTTGTACGGTTCCTGGAATCCGACGAAATCTTTATGCTTTTCCATGCGGAATGGGTCTTCAGCATCATTCCTAAGCGCGCATTTGCGCCCGGCGAAACCGATCAATTCCGGGATCTGCTACGTCGGCACATCGCGGCCGTGAGGTAGCCTCTCCACGGTTACAGACAAGAACTCCCTCCCCGCTGTAGAATGCGGTGCGACTTCGCTTTGCCCAGTCCACACCCGCGAGGAACCAGCGATGGCCGACAAGGCTTCGATCTCAACTCCTGATACCAACATTGATTCGGTTCTGCAGGAACAACGCAGGTTCGAACCTCCGGAGCATTTTCGCGCCCAGGCTCAGATCAAGAGTCTCGAAGACTACGAGCGCATTTATCGCGAGTCGGTGGAGCATCCCGAAAAATTCTGGGCAGGGATTGCGGAAGAACTGCATTGGTTTAAGAAGTGGGACAAAGTTTTGGAATGGAACAATCCTTGGGCAAAGTGGTTTGTCGGGGGTCAGATCAATTTGTCGTACAACTGTCTTGACCGCCATGTGCAAACCTGGCGAAAGAACAAAGCCGCGCTCATCTGGGAGAGCGAACCCGGCGAAGTGCGCACACTGACCTATCAGCAATTGCATCGCGAAGTGCAGAAGTTCGCTAATGTTTTGAAGTCGCTTGGGGTCAAGAAGGGCGACCGCGTTGCGATCTACATGGGGATGACGCCGGAACTTCCCATTGCCATGCTCGCCTGCGCCCGGATTGGAGCGCCGCATACCGTCGTATTCGGCGGATTTGCCGCGAACGCCCTGGTCGATCGCATCCACGATTCGCAGGCTGTAGCCGTGATCACGCAGGATGGTTCCTACCGCCGAGGTACGGAAGTCAAATTGTTTCCCGCGGTCGAAGAGGCGCTGAAGTCATGCCCGTCGGTGAAGCATGTCGTCGTCTATAAGCGCACCGGGTCACCGATCTATTTGCAAGCCGGGCGCGATCATTGGTGGCATGAGCTCATGGCTTCGGTCTCTGACGAGTGTCCCGCCGAACCGCTCGACGCCGAGCATCCGCTCTATATTCTTTACACCTCGGGCACGACCGGAAAACCCAAAGGCGTTGTGCACACTACCGGCGGCTATTCCGTCGGCACTTACATCACCACCAAGTGGGTATTCGATCTTAAGGAAGAAGATACATATTGGTGCACGGCTGATATTGGATGGGTGACCGGTCACAGCTATATCGTTTATGGCCCGCTGCAGAATGGCGTGAGCGTCGTGATGTACGAAGGCGCGCCGAACTGTCCGGAGCCGGATCGTTTCTGGAGCATCATTGATCGGCATCAGGTGAACATTCTCTATACTGCGCCGACCGCGATCCGCACCTTCGTTAAATGGGGAGAACAGTGGCCGAGAAAACATAAGCTGGACAGCCTTCGCTTGCTGGGCACGGTCGGAGAGCCGATTAATCCCGAGGCTTGGATGTGGTATCGCGAAGTGATCGGGCATGAGAATTGCCCCATTGTCGATACCTGGTGGCAGACCGAAACCGGGCACATCATGATTACGCCTATCCCGGGCGCGGTAGGAGCCAAGCCGGGTTCGGCCACGCGGCCGTTTCCGGGCGTCGTGCCTGAGGTTGTGGATATGAACGGCAAACCCGTCCCCGACGGCTCGGGAGGATTTCTGATTATCCGTCAACCTTGGCCCGGCATGTTGCGCACGATCTATGGCGATCCCGACCGCTATGTGAAGCAATACTGGTCGCAAATTCCGGGAGCGTATTTCACCGGAGACGGCGCGCGCAAAGACAAAGATGGTTATTTTTGGATCATGGGCCGCGTCGATGATGTCATCAACGTTTCCGGACATCGCTTAAGCACGATGGAAGTGGAGTCGGCGCTGGTTGCCCATGAAGCCGTAGCAGAAGCCGCAGTTGTCGGCCGTCCCGACGAACTGAAAGGACAGGCCATCTCGGCGTTCGTTACACTTCAGCAAGGCCGTGCGCCTACTGCGGAGTTGAAAGAAGAACTGCGACGATGGGTAGCGAAAGAAATCGGCGCCATGGCCAAGCCCGACGACATCCGCTTCACGGATATGCTGCCCAAGACGCGCAGCGGAAAAATCATGCGCCGTCTGTTGCGTGAACTGGCCACCAGCGGGGAAGTGAAGGGCGACATGACCACGCTCGAAGATTTCAACGTCATCTCCAAGCTGACGGAAAGCGAAGAGGCGTGACTGAGAGTGAGAACGAAGGACTGACATCGGCTCTTCATTTCTCACGAGTTCTTACGCCGACGCCGCCTCGTACCACGCGCCCCGATCCCAGCCTCTAAGCGTCGACCGTTGACCTTGCTCGAATGCGCACAGGCTCGCCATGCCGGCCGATATCTCGTCTTCCGCCAATGCCTGTCCGATCAGTTCTTTTGAGCTTCCGCCGGCCTGCTCCAGCATAGTTCGCGCCAGCACGCGGACTATGTCGTCGGATGAGCCCAGCGCCCGGATGAGTTCGCGTCCGGCAGATTCCTGGCCAAACTGCGCCCAGACCATTCCGCATAAGACTAAATAGTTCGTATCCACAAATGCCTCCCCGTGCTAAGCGTTTCTTCGAGTCTTATATATAGAAGCGACAAACGTGACACGAAGGTGTCAACTTATTGTGAAAATCAACTGACAAACGAATCACAAAAGCTGTAGGGGTGAATTGATCCCCAGGCAGAAGCTCTTGGACGCGAGGAATCGCAGCGTCTGGGGGAAAGTTCGCAAGGCTTCTACAGGATTCCCTGTATGTCACATCAGAATTGTGCGCACTAGAATCACAAGGTTCATCGGTACAAATGTTTACATTCCATGTAGGCATTTCTGATGAGCGCCATCCGAGCCACAAGAAGCGGGACAACATGAGCACGGCGAATACTCCAAGTCCGGACGCGATATCGGCTGCGCTACCGGCGCATTGGGCCGACCATGTCCAGCCTGCGCATGTCGTTCAGTTCTATGGAGATGACGGATTCCTGCTGGACGAGTTGAGCCGATTCATTGGCCCAGCGTTGGGCGGGGGAGACGCTGCGGTCGTGATCGCGACTGGGCAACACCGGGATGGGTTGGCGAGAAGGCTGCAGGTGTGTGGCTTGGATACGGCTTGGGCGGTCGCGCAAGGTCGCTACGTTGCACTCGATGCAGCCGAGACTTTGTCTAAGATTATGTTGCACGGCTGGCCCGACGCGGTTCGCTTTAAGGACGTCATCGGCGGCCTAGTTGAAAGAGTCGCGACCCGCACCGGCGGTGAACTCCGCCACGTGGCCGCATTCGGGGAAATGGTTGCTCTGTTGTGGGCGGAAGGCAAACCCGAAGCCGCGATCCGTCTTGAAGAATTGTGGAACGATTTGGCCCGGACGCACTCTTTCTCACTGCGCTGCGCATATCCCATGTCCGGTTTTTGTCGCGAGGAACACGGCGACCTGCTTCTTAAGATTTGCGACCAGCATTCCAATGTGATTCCCGGTGAGAGTTACACCAGTCTGGCCAACCAGGACGCGCGCCTTCGAACCATCGCGCATTTGCAGCAAAAATCCCAGGCGCTCGAGACTGAAGTTGCGGAGCGCCGCCTGGTCGAAGACAAGCTCCGGCGCAGCCAGTCCGAACTTGAGTCCCAGGTGGAGCAGCGTACCGCCGCGTTGCGTCAGCTTTCGTCGAGGCTGCTGAATTTGCAGGACTCGGAGCGACGACGAATTGCGCGTGAGCTGCACGACAGTCTGGGACAGTATTTGGTCGCGCTGAAGTTGAACGTGGACATACTTCGGCAAACTCCGGGGCGCGGCGAATTGTGGTCGCAATCGGAAGAGCTGATGGAGCGGTGCATAGCTGAAGTTCGCACCATTTCCTACCTGCTGCACCCGCCGACCATGGACGCGGTCGGCATCGCTTCTGCGGCTCGCTGGTATGTCGAAGGTTTTGGTCTCCGAAGCGGACTCAAGCTGACCTTGGACGCGCCTGACGACCCGGTTCGCCTGCCCGACGCCATCGAACTCGCTCTTTTCCGCGTGCTGCAAGAAGCTTTGACCAACGTTCATCGCCATTCCGGTGCCTCAGCGGCGGATGTTCTGATTCGGCGAGGGTCGGAAGAGGTGATCCTGGTAGTGCGGGATAACGGCCGGGGAATGGATCCAGACGTTCTCAATCGTTTTCGCCAGACCGGAGCGGGGACGGGGGTTGGTCTTATGAGCATGTATGAGAGGGCTCGTGAGCTTGGAGGCAAGATTCAACTGGAATCGGGCAGCACCGGTACAACCGTGCGGATAACCATCCCATTGCCTCCGGATTGCCGTGAGGCGGGGAAAGACTCGTGAATGGGCGGTAAGCGTCTTTGTAAAATGCTTGAAAATAAGGCTCGGGTGAATGGCAGATAATATCGTGGAGGAAGAAGCATAACATCGATATACTCTGAAGAATTCGTTTTCGGCCTCCCTCGAGAGCTAGCAGCAATTTATGACAGTTCGGATTCTGGTTGTAGATGACCACCCGGTGGTGAGGCATGGGCTCAGGACCTTGCTGGGAGGGCACCCCGAGTGGGAGATCATCGATGAGGCGGCCGACGGCGTTGAAGCGGTGGACAAAGCCGACCGCTTGAAGCCTGATGTCGTGGTACTGGATATCACGATGCCGAAGATGAGCGGATTGGAAGCGTGCCGGCTGATTCGCAAACGTACTCCCGGGGCGGAGATCCTGTTTGTCACGCAACACGATTCTCCCCACATGATGCGGGAGGCGTTAGAAGCCGGGGCTCGAGGTTATGTCGTGAAGTCCAACGCGTCGCGCGACTTACTCGCGGCGGTGGAGGCGGTAAGCCGGCATCTGCCTTTTCGAGCTCTGAATGAACAGTCCGTTGATTCTGTCTGAAATAAGTTTGGAAGGTTACAAAACTCGCGGAGGTGGGCAATGAAGGTGCGAATCCTGATAGCTGACGATCACGAGGTCGTTCGGCGTGGTTTGTGTGCG
This sequence comes from Terriglobales bacterium, assembly GCA_050012915.1. Classification (GTDB taxonomy): domain Bacteria; phylum Acidobacteriota; class Terriglobia; order Terriglobales; family Acidobacteriaceae; genus JABDBE01. The sequence continues at coordinate 9,031 of JBEKGG010000036.1, forward strand.
TTATTACAGGCGCGCGAAGGTTGGGAAATCTGCGCCGAAGCGAAAGACGGGCGCGAGGCCGTCGAGAAAGCAGCGCAGCTAAAGCCTGACGTGGTCATTCTGGACGTCGGGATGCCGAATCTCAACGGATTGGCGGCCACCCGACAGTTGACCCAAGCCGATCCCCATTGCAAGGTGATCGTGCTGACGATCACGGATTCCGACCAGGTCATACGCGAGGCTCTGGATGCGGGCGCTCGCGGATTTGTTCTGAAATCGGACGCGGCTCGCGATCTTGTCTCTGCCGTTGAAGCGTTGCTGCGCAACCGGATGTTCTTTACGCCGCGGGTGAACGACATGGTGCTCGCGGGCTTTCTTGATAGAGGTCACAACGGGTCCAGCAACGAGCCTCCCCGGTTGCCCAAGCTGACCTCGCGTGAGCGCGAAGTCATTCAGCTATTAGCTGAGGGGAAAAGCTCGAAGGAAGTCGCCTGCGTTCTGAATCTGAGTACGAAAACTGCCGAAACCCATCGCAGCAATATCATGCGGAAACTTGGATTTCACTCGATTCGGGATCTCGTGGTGTACGCCGTCAAGAACAACATTATTCAGGTACAAATGCCAACCCAGATGCAGAATCCGACCGAAGGTTCTGCGGCGTAGCGCGAGCGAAGCACGGTTTCTGAGTCGTTGATCGTACGGCGACCTTGCAGTGTGCCTTCTCGTGGGGCGTTTTGTGACGTCTTTCTTTGCGCCTGTCCTTTGCGTTTTTTCCAGCCAGCTTTTTAGTCCCGCCGACCTGCAGCTTGTCACTCGCCTACAGCAAATACTCTAGATAAATTCGACGGCCCCCACGGTAGAACTTGGCATCAGAGATGGGTACAGATTCCCGGCTGCGCGAACGGAGAGATGGCGGCCGTTGGGAAATAAAAGGGAATTCGCTATGTCGATTCAGTTGCCTTTGGCGTTCGGTGTCGCGTCCAGGGGCCGCTTCATTCGTTCGGAGGTTCTGACATGAAACGCGCAATAATCATCCAGCTTGGACTAGCGGTGTTTCTAGTGGTTTCGACTTCGGCGTTTTCACAAGACACATCCCCGCAGCCTTGCCCCGAGGTCACCGACGGTACTTTGGGATGCGAACCGGTAGCGTGGTCGCAATTGCAGGATCCGGTGCCGCTGCCTGAGCAAAATGCAGAACCAACGCCTGATGGGCAACCGGATACACAAACGTCTCAATCAACGACTTCCCAGACCGAGCCACAGACGCCTAAACAAAGTATTAAGGGCATCATCGTGAAGGAAGGCGAGAAGTTCGTCCTCAAGGCGGGAGATACTACAACCTACCAACTCGATGACCAAAACAAAGCCGGACAATTCCAAGATAAGCGAGTAAACGTCGTCGGCACCCTGGATGTAGACAGCAATACTCTTCACATCGAGAGCATCGAACTACTTTCGTGATGTGGCCACGAATGCGCGCGCTATTTCAAAGTACCAAACAAAGAGCCTTGAACTCGGGAGTTTTACTGCGGAAACTAGAGAGTCCGCTCGATAGCGCAAAACACTTTCCAGCCCCAATCTAGTACTTGGGTTAACCCTTGATCGGAGGTTATATGAACGCTAAAGCAACTGTTTTATCTCTCGTATTGCTCTCGGCAACCTGGATGGCGGCTCAGAGCGCAGGTTCAGGCAGCGCAGGATCGGCAGGAGGCCACGCCGGAGGCTCGGGTCAAAATGCGACCCCGGGCCAGTCGTCGCCGGGAACCGCCAATCCAAATCCGGGTGCTGCAGCGCCGAATCCCGGCACCGCGGCCCCCACTCCGGGCACGGCATCGCCGCAACCTGGAACCGCGGCTCCGAATTCCGGAACCACCAATCCCAACAGCAATAACCCTTCGCCGCAACCGAACAATAATCCAAACTCGGGAAATCCGGGAAGCGCAACTCCACCGCCAGCGCAGACTTCGCCGAATTCCCAGTCGCCCAACGGAGGCACGAATAACGGTACGACCGCTCCCCCAAACTAGGGACGTCGTAGGTTTGCCGCGCAGGAGCCTTTGTCGTAGTTCGACAAAGGTCTCCTGCGCGTTTCTTTTTGGCTTCGCATAACGATGGGCCCGACGAGCGTTCGCCGGAACCATTGTCATTCCATTAAACGAATTGCTACTCCGAGTGAGGCGCGAGGAATCTGTTTTTCGTTTGTTCCCGGCGACCAGCGGGTTCCTCCGCTACGTTCGGAATGACAATTTATTTAAGGGAGTGGCAAAGCTGCGCTCGGAATCACAATTACTCGTCGGACAAATAAAGGGGAGCCGATTTTTCGGCTCCCCTTCAAATTAAGTTCGATCGTGCTAGCTGGCCTTGCGCATCTTGTCCAGGTCGTTTTGGTGGGATTCGACTGCGTTCCACTCGTCAACCTGCTTTTGAGCGGCTTCGCGTGCGATTCCGTATCGCTCTTGAATCTTTCCGACCAGTTGATCGTGCTTCCCGTCGATGACGTTTATGTCATCGTCGGTCAGCTTGCCCCAACGTTCCTTTACTGACCCTTTCATCTGTTTCCATTTGCCTTGCAGTTGATCTGAATTCATTTCATTCGTCTCCTTTTTTTATTATTTACAATTAAGCCCCGCCGGCTACTTGCGCAGCCGGCGGCAAATTCTCTGCCTCAAACCGCGCGAGGTAGATGTCTGGTGGTTTCGACGTCGTCGGAGCTAGCTTCGCCGCTAGACGAAACATCCTGAGCGCCCGTCCGTTCCAAAACCTGCTTGGCCCGCTTGATCCACTCCGAATTCTCGCAGTGAACCGAGAGCAGAATGCCGCCGTCTTTAACCCTGCCTTCGTAGCGTTTCGCTTCATATTCGGGAATCCCCATGCCAATCAGCGCGCCCGCGATGCCACCGACGGCCCCTCCTACGCCAGCGCCCGCCAGCGCAGCCATAATGGGTCCGGCCGCGATAAACGGCCCCAGACCCGGAATCGCAAGTGCACCCACGCCGAGCAGCCATCCCATCGCGCCGCCGAGTACTACTCCGGTTCCAGCACCCGTGGTCGCTCCTTCTGGCGCTTTAGTGCCTTTCTCGTGGGCAAAATCTTTTGTGCCCGAGCTTTCTGGAAGCAACACGGAGATGTCGCGGTTGCTGAATCCCGCTGCTTTCAGGCCATCGACACCCATCTCCACGGTCGTGTAGCTGGGGTAGATGCCGAATACTGCTGTGTTTTTTCCTGACATTATGAGTTCTCCTTGGTTTGTCTGATTAAAGATTTGTCTGATTAAGACCCTTAACGTGCCGGCGTGACGTTCAACTGGTCGTTGACATTGCCTGCGCCTACGACTTCCGCCGCCTTAGCCTCAAGTGCTTTCTTCTCGTCGTCCGATCGCACCGGCCCCTTCAAAGTGACTTGGCCATTCTGAGTGATGATTTTCACGTTGTGGGCGTAGGTCGACAAAGACTTGTCTTGCACAATCGACTTCCGAATTTGTTTCGTGATATGCAGGTCAGCATGGTTATCCTTCTGCTGATCGGCTGTGGGTTGACTTGACTTCTGATCTCCCTGATTCATTTTCGTGTTGTCGGCAGGGACGTCTTGAGAGCCAGACTGGGCCATTGCCCAGGCGCCGCTCAATAGCGAACTCATAAGTAGAAACGTTTTGACACCGCTTTTAAATTTCATCGAATAACTCCCTTGTGCATTTTCAGCATAATTTGTGCAACCGGGAGTGCCAATCGAGTTCGACCCCTAGTTCACCTTCGGATTGCCCGTAGATGTGAAGGTAATCAAGTACCGCGCGTACAGTGCGCATGTACCACGTTCACCTGATGGTGCGAAGCTCCCGCGGGACCTATGCTCGGCTGGCGAACGGGCGGTCAAACTCGAGGTAAATGGAGGGACAAAATGCTTTGGACAATTTTCGTAATCCTGCTGGTCCTGTGGCTGTTGGGATTGGTGAGTTCGTACACCTTGGGAGGATTCATTCACATTCTTCTGGTGCTCGCGCTTGTAGTTCTAGTGATCAATCTCTTGAGCGGCCGGAGAACCGCAATCTGAGAGCGGCCGACGCCAGCGGACGGGCCACGAAACGCATCTGGGAGTTGGCCATGCTGCCAACTCGAAAAGCATTTACCAAAGGCGTGGTCCTCTTATTAACGTTGCTACTTTGCTCAGCAGTCGGAAACGGCTATTCCGTCCTTACCCACGAAGAGATGGTCGACTTGCTGTGGAAGGATCAGCTTCGATCCATGCTGCTGCAGCGCTTTCCGCAGGCGAGCGAAGAAGATCTGAAGCAGGCGCACGCCTACGCCTATGGTGGCAGCCTGGTTCCGGACATGGGCTACTATCCGTTTGGCAGTCAGTATTTCAGCGATTTGGTGCATTACGTACGCAGTGGGGATTTTGTCACCGCGCTCATCCGGGATTCGTCGGATCTCAACGAGTATGCCTTCGCGCTCGGAGCGCTATCGCATTATGCCGCGGACAACTGCGGACACCCCACGATCAATCGCGTCGTTGCATTAACCTTCCCCAAATTGCGAAGGAGGTACGGACCAGAAGTCACCTACGTTGACGATCCCAAGGCTCACATTCGCACGGAGTTCGGTTTCGACATGGTGCAAGTGGCGAAAAATCGCTACACTTCCGAAAACTATCACGACTTCATTGGCTTCAACATTTCCAAGCCTCTTCTCGAACGTGCATTCGCAGAAACGTACGGCCTCCAACTGAGCGATGTCATCCATGACGAAGACTTGGCCATTGGAAGTTTTCGGCGCGCCATCAGCACTCTTATCCCGGACATGACTCGCGTCGCCCTGGTATCACGCCGCAAGGAGATCGTCCACGACACGCCGAATTTCAACGAAAAAGAATTTCTCTATCATCTTTCCCGGGCGGACTACCAGAAGGAATGGGGAAACGGATATCGCAAACCGGGACTGGGCTCGCGGGTGCTGGCGTTCTTTCTAAAGATCGTGCCCAAGGTAGGTCCCTTCAAGGCGGTGGATTTCAAGATTCCAAACACGCAGAACGAGGACATGTACATAAAGAGCATCAACAAGACCGTGGATGACTATAGCGCGCTATTACGCGAAGACCAGGTGAGACAGCTCAGGCTGGTGAACACGGATTTCGATACTGGCCGCGAAACTCGCGCCGGCGAATACTCGCTGGCGGACAAGACCTATGCCCGTCTGCTCGACGATCTCGCCAAGCATAATTTTGAACAGGCATCTTCTGAACTACGCCAGAACATTCTCAGCTTCTATGCTGACCCGAATGCGCCTATCGCAACCAAGAAGAATGCAAAAGCCTGGAAAGTCACGCAAGAGGAACTGGACAAATTGAAAATGTTTGACGCGAATCATGCCGTCGACAGTGCATCGAGTATTGCTGCGGTGCAGGCGTCATTGCAATAAAGAGTGCGGAATGTTTTGCGGTCGCGACCTTACTTAAGAATCGGATAGCGATTACCGCAGACAAGTTGATTTCGCCCCGACAGCCATCCCTCGCTGCGGGTTTGCCATCCTAGCTGCGGCAAGGAACGTTAATCAAAAATATTCGAAGGAGTCCTAAATGGCGGGGAAGAATACAGCAGCATTCGGAATTTATCGCACTCAGGCGGACGTTGAATATGCGGTCGACCTGTTACGCGCAGAGGGTTTTCGCAACACGGACATCTCCGTTTTGTTTCCAGAAAACCAGGGCACCAAAGACTTCGCGGTGGAAAAAAACACCAAAGCACCAGAAGGAACGGCCGCAGGCGCGACTACGGGAGCTGTGGTAGGAGGAGCTCTCGGTTGGCTCGCAGGCATCGGTGCGCTTGCGATCCCTGGGGTGGGCCCCCTTATTGCGGCCGGCCCGATCGTGGCCGCCTTAACCGGTGTGGGTGTCGGAGGCGCAATCGGCGGCATCACCGGAGCTCTCATCGGCATGGGCATCCCGGAGTACGAAGCCAAGCGCTATGAAGGCCGGATCAAGGAGGGCGGGATTTTGCTTTCGGTTCACTGTGATGATTCGAATTGGACGAAGAAGGCAAAAGACCTGCTGGAACGCAGCGGCGCGACGGATATCGCCTCTACGGGAGAATCCTCTGCTGACTGGCAGAAAACGGATAAACCGTTGCCGCGCGCCAGTTAATTCAACTGCGCTTGACGGGATCGCAGGACTGAAAAGGGCGCGTAGGCGCCCTTTCTGCTGAGCATCACACAAGAATCCACACAATTCACCTGCGGTACAGGATTTACTGTATTCCCAAGCATTTGTTATTTCAGGTAAACATGTCGTAATTCAGTTGGAGGCAACCATGGGAGCAATGGCGCACGTGCCCTCTTCTACTAGGGTGGACAGTAGGACGGATTGGAAACAGCTTTATATGGCGGCGCTGTTCGAGGATGATTCCGCTCGGATCTCGCAACGCATCACCGAGGCGGAAATAGCCCTCGAGGCAGCTCAGTTGGGAGAGAACGGCCACGAGGCCCGCGAGCAACAAGCAATGGAAAACGCGACGTATTTTTTGCGGCTCCTGCGGAAGATCGAGAGCAAGGCGAATAGCTCATACGAATCCTCTAGCCGTATGGCGTGTTCGCCTTGTCCCCAGGAAGAGTGGGTCTAAGCACTCGATTTACACCCGTCCCGTTAGAACCAGAATCAACACAATAACCACCACCAGGCCCAGCCCGCCGCTGGGATAGTAACCCCACCCAGTGCTATACGGCCACGTCGGCAACGCGCCAATTATCAGTAGCACGAGAATAATAAGCAGAATCGTTGACATTTAGTCTCTCTCCGTTTGGCGAAAATTCCGGCCCGCGATGCCGGTGTTCAATTCAAGTTCCCGGTTAGATTCAGCGTATTCGCGTTACCGAGAGTGTTAGCCGTGGTTCGATACAGACTACGGCCTTCACGAGACCTAAGCTATAACACCCAGGCCGGAACCTATATCCGGTTAACCGAGTACCTAAGGGGGTTTCATGCTGTATCTTTTTCGAGAGCAAGGAGATATCGGTGTACTCCAAAAACCGAGACGTTGCGAGCAACGTCTCTACAAAGGGTTAGGCAGCCGGCTAGATCTCAAATACGCGGTATGCGGCAGGTGGCTGTTGCGACTGGAGCAAAGTGATGGCAACATTGTGAACCGGAATTCCGCCGGTCGTGAGACCGTCCAGTTTTCCATTATGAGCGTGTCCGTGAAAAACCAGATCGGCGCCGTGCCGGTCGATGACCTCGGCTAGACGGGAAGTTCCGAGAAAGGGCAGAATCTCAGGGGCTTCGCCGTCGATGGTGGCGGCTATGGGCGCGTAGTGCAGTACGACTACGCGTTTGTTGGTGCGTAGCTGAGACATGGCTCGTTCCAATTTCAAAGCCTCATCGATCGAAGCCCTCACAAAGGCTTTAATCTCGGGTTCACCAAAGGCGGTCAGAATTCCACGCCCAAATCCGCCCACAAATCCCTTCGTGCCTGCAAAGCCGACCCCATCGCGTTCATACGCGCTCCCGTCCAGCACTTTGATTCCTTCTGCCGTCATCATGCGAACCAGTTCGGAGGTTTGCTCGCTTTCATAATCGTGATTTCCGAGGACGGCGACAATGGGAAGGCGAAGACGCACAAAGGTGTTGAGCAGCGGTTCCATTTCCGCGGGTTTGCCGTAATTGGTCAGATCTCCGGCAACGACAAGTAGGTCAGCCTCTTCGCGGACCTTGGCCAACTGGTCCCGCAACACAGCCGCGCTCTGCGGGGAAAAGTGCAAATCGGCAGTTGCAGCGATCCTCATATTCGCTATTTTCTGGCTTCGAACGGTGGTGGGACATCGGACTTCATTCCCATCTGCGATAGGCGCCGCGACCGGTATTCCCGCAGGACATCGTCGAGCCCCCAATCGTTTACATCGATGGCAAACATGTTGTCATCGATCAAGCTGCCGCGAAATGTGCCTTGGCCGTCTGGTTCCATAACCAGTTTGCGAAATCGGTCAAGCAGGTCTTGCCACAAAACGGCGGGAACATAATGAGTCTGTGCGGGGTAGACATATCGAAACAAGACCAGGGCCCAGAGCAGCATTTCCCAATGCTCACCCGCGAGATGAAGGATGCGGCCCCAGTCGAGGTTTCCCGCAGTCCCGTAAATGATGTGCACAATATCAGCGCCGTCGAACCTCTCACGCCGGGTTACGAAGAGCTTGGACACGAGTAGCTCTTCGGCTGCCAAAACCCGCGTCGGAACGCCGAGGACCGTTGCCGGCTGCGCGTGGCGAAGCCAGGACTCATCCACGCTCAAAGCGGCGTTGCTCATGCCGGTGATAAGGTCGACAAAATAATCATCGCGACGAACCTTGGCCAGCCATACGGGGTCGCACACCTCGCATTGGAATCCATGTTGCTCAAGATATCGAAGGGCGGGCAGCCAGTTTTGCGGGGTCAGGAAAACATCGAGGTCTTTGGTAGTGCGGCATATTCCGGTATGCTGCAGCAAAGCATAAGCGCCAGCGACCGCGAAAGGAATTCGCTTCTGCTCGAGCGCAACGAGCACTTCTCGAGCCAGGGCTTCCTGTTTCTCCGGAAGTTCCACGGGAACGGACGAAGTTACGGGGAGACTCTCGGGAGCATAGTTGGCGTGTTGAGACATTGTCGAGCCCGCCTTTTCCTTCATCGTTGTACTTAACCGTCTTTGTAACTCGCAACGCGCTTCACTAAGATGCCGCAAGAATGAAAACGGCCAGACCGCAGTGGCCTGGCCGTTATTCAAAGTCCGCGAGCCCTACTTCGCAGAAGCAGTGATAGATGGTGAGGGTTTCGCAACCTCGCCCTGCTGCCGCGCCTGAGTCGAATACTTCTTTACTGCCGCCAGGAAGGGCTCACTTCCCGCGGGAGGCGCAACCTTGCCGCTCAAAATGTCTGCGAACGGGATCGGCTTGCCGTAGAGCAATGCGGTCTCGTCCTTACCCTGCTCGACTACGGCCCCGCTCAGATCGATGCCGGCAAAAACTCCGCGAGCGCGGGAGTATGTCAGAACTTCTGCCCTCATCGAGATATCGGTGTCGGCTGCAGTGTCGCGACCAACTGGTCCCGCCGCAACTGAAGCGTCGCCGCCGAGTTTGAATTTGCTGGCGAGAAGATGCTGCATTCCTTGGTCATTAGTGACAATCATTACAAGATCAGTCGCCTGACCACCGAGTTGCAGACCCCAACTGCCGCCCGTGATGGTAATTGGGGCAGGTGCGCTCCATCCCCTGTCGGTCCTGCACGTAACCACACCCTTACCGCGCTGGCCGCCGAAGACGAACGCGACTTTAACCACAGACGGTACTACAGCGATGCACTTCGCATGGTCCATTACCTTGTCTGGAATGGCTTTATCTGGAGTCGCCATAATCTCGTTAAGAACTTCAGCCGATTTGTTAATCCGTTTCTGAATATCGGATTGATCTTTGTCATTGTCGTTGTCCGCGGCCCAACTCATGCTAGCCAGAATTAAAACCACGCCGGCGAGCGCCAAAAGGCATTTCGTTACTGCGCTATTATTTCCTAGTCTCATCGCAAACCTCTTCTGCCCTATGCGGGCACGCAAGATTTCTGTCGTTCAACTTTTAAACTCTATCCGTGTGCAACAAAGTTGTACTATCCGGTGCACGCCGTAGATCCGGCGTAGACATGCCTGAGTCAGCCAACAGTTACACAGTCGGTCCGGCCAATTGGGGCATGCTGGAAGCCGCCTGCATGGCCAAGCTCGGCCCAATTGCCAATTCCCACTCTTCAAATACAGGTCTCGCAGTGCGGGTGCTCGACTGTTCCGGCGCGACCGTCACCGTCCGTGGTTCTGGTGTGCGGGCAAGCAACTCGCGAATTCGCAGCTTTGCTTTGTGCAGTTGAGATTTGGAATTTCCAACCGAGCAGCCCAGCATCTCTGCGATTTCCTGATGCTCGTAGCCTTCGACCTCGTGGAGCAGGAAAATCGTTCTGTACCCGTGCGGAAGCTCTTTGATGGCGTGGGCCAATGCGACCCGGTCGACGCATCCGGCCAAAGAGGTGTCTCTGGTTCCGTACTCTCTGCGGATCTTGGCGCCGTCGCTATTGCTGTACGGTTCGTCCAGCGAAACCTGGCTCAACGACTTCTTGCGAAAGTGCATTAGCACCGTGTTTACCGCAATGCGATGAAGCCACGTCGAAAACGCTGAATCTCCACGGAAGGTAGCAATCTTGCGGAATACCTGCAAGAACGCATCCTGGGTGAGATCTTCCGCTTCGGCCGCGTTGTTGGTCATGCGCAAACAGACGGAATAAATACGTGCCTTGTGCGCGTGAAACAAAGCCGCAAACGCATCGGAATCGCCTTGTTGGGCGCGGTTAACAATGTCGGAATCCAGAGGAACTGTGCCCGTACTTGCAGAGTCGCTGTTCACCGGAATGCTCCTTTCAAATCTCAAGTCCAATTTATGGCTGACGAAATTGAGCTTCGTCGCGATCACATTGGAGAGATTAGAGTCGAACGCGAAAATTGGCTATCGAGTGCAGCCTGTAGGCGTTTCCAGATGTTGCTGTACGTCTGGCGGGGCATTCGGCGATCGTTCCTTCTTCTATTTGTTTACTAATTTAGTTCGTCTGGCTCTTTGTTCTTGTTTCTGTTTCAGCCGTTCGGTTGAAGGATCGGGAACTGCTACAGAGAATCCCTACGAGCCGTACAGAGTCGGTGGGATTCCCTTCGCCTTCTTATGGACCTATTCTGCCCGCATGGAATGTTTCCTCAATGTGCCTACCAATCGAGCAGGAGTCGGTCGATAAACGCTGGCTCCTGCTTCTCGCCATCGCCGACGGTAAAGAATTAAGAAGGTGATGAGAGTGGTTTTGAAGCGCTGGCAGTTAGGCTCATTCAGTTCCACCATCTTTTTCCTGGAAGATCAAAAGGGAAAGGGGATTCCTTGCACGGCATCTGGAGCAGCTCAGAGGCTTGTATGTCTGAGAAGCTCTGCCGGAAGAATAAGGAAGCTGACGAGACGCATGGCGCGATCGCTGAGCAAATCGACGTGGCGATTCATCGAGGGCGAAATTAGAACGCAAAATCGTCAACCAATGCGTCGGTCGGAGATCGCAGCCAGTGGCTGATTCGGAGGAAATGTCATGGTCACCTTTATTTTTTGCTTAAATGGTGTCGGCCGTGACTACAGAATGCCCGATACCCGACTACAGACTCACCCGGATCGTCATTGGCGCGGCATGAGCCTAGCCTTGGAGATGACGGGCAAGAACGGAGAATTGCACGAAGTTTAAAGAATTGCACGAAGTTTAAATGGAGGCACTATGGTGTATTGGGCGTTGATGTTCTTGTTGGTTGCGTTCATAGCGGCAGTTTTCGGTTTCACCGGCATTGCTTTGGCCGCAGCCGGCATCGCGAAGTTGCTGTTCTTCATTTTTCTGGTACTGTTTGCGATCACTCTTGTAACGCACCTCACGCGTAGAGGCAGCGCCGGAATCTAGAATCCTCAGCCAAAGCCTGCGATTTATAAGGACCCGTACCGAGAGTCAAATCACCGCCTCGATACGGGTCGTATCTTTTCCAAGCGCGTACTTGCCTCAGTAGTTTGCGGAATCGCGTAAGGGAAGCGCTCTCCAAAAATACAGAATCGGCCCGATGGGTTCTTTGAGACCATGAGTCTATGTTCTTAACAGCCCCAACGCGAGGGGCGGAAGGCAGGCGTTGAATTGTACCTTCCTCTTAAAAAGACGGCGCCTGCCTTCTGTCCCAAAAACAAAAGCGAGTTGTGCGGTGGTTCAATAAATCTCTATAGGAGTAATTCATGGGAAACGAAACTGATAAGGATCTCCGTAACCAGCAACCCAATCAGAGCGGAACGGTAGACCAGTCAAAGAAGAATCCGTCACACGAAGGCGGACAGAGCCCGAATCAGCAGGATCCTTCCAGGAAAAACCCGGCGCAAGGCGGTGATTTCCAGAAACGTCAAGACGAAGGTTCCGATCAGGAAAAGCGCCGCGCATCATAGTTGCGATTGCGGCAATCGGCAAACCTCCCCAGCGAACCTGCTGGGGATTTTTGCGTCCCGCCACTTCTTTGGGCTGGCGTTACAAACGAGGGAATCACCCGTCTGGCCCCTACTTTCGCCTTTACAGCCGTCCCTGCAGCGCGCCTACAGGAAATACCCTAGAGCGATACCCGTAAGGTTCATGATAAGAAGTCGTGTACGGCCGAAGTTCTGCCCTAGTGTGATTTGGACACAACAGTGATGCCCCGTACAGAGTGTGGCCAGCGCGTGATGCGAATTGGTAGCGCCGCGCTGTTTTCGCCAAAAACGGGGAAGAAGATCAAGAACGAAGGCACAAAGCGGCTGACTTACCGTTGGTTAAGAGACGACCATGAAAAGAACCGAGCGTAACGCGGCGACCGCGACCATCGAAAGCGCGCCCAAGAGAAACGAAAAAAGCAATGGGCATTCGGATATCGCAGCCGAACCTGTGGTTGCTGATTTCACGACCATTCTGGCCAGCCTGCAAACCATGCGCGACGGAGATTTTTCCGTGCGGCTACCCGGCTCCTGGACGGGACTCGCAGGCAAAATCGCGGATACGTTTAACGAGATCGTTGCCGCCAATCAGCAAATGGCGGACGAGTTGAAGCGCGTTGGTCAGGTTGTCGGCAAAGAGGGAAGAACCCGCGAGCGCACGCGATTTCACGAATCTCGCGGCGCGTGGGGTGAAATGGAAATATCCGTCAACACACTGGTCGAGGATTTGCTGCGCCCCACGACGGAAGTCACCCGCGCCATCGCTGCCGTTGCTCAGGGCAATTTGACGCAAACCGTGAGGCTGGACGTGGACGGGCGGCCGCTCGAAGGCGAGTTCCTGCGCTCAGCAAACATCGTCAACACCATGATTCAGCAGCTCGGCGTGTTCACGGCGGAAGTAACCCGCGTGGCCCGCGAAGTAGGCACTGACGGCAAGCTCGGCGGTCAGGCCCAGGTGCCCGGAGTGGCCGGTACGTGGAAAGATCTCACCGACTCGGTTAACTCAATGGCGAGCAACTTAACCGGACAGGTGCGCAACATCGCCGAGGTCGCGACGGCCGTGGCGAGTGGCGATCTATCGCGCAAAATTACCGTCGACGTGCGCGGCGAAATTCTGCAACTCAAAGAAGCCATCAACACCATGGTGGATCAGTTGCGTTCGTTCGCGTCGGAAGTGACCCGCGTGGCTCGCGAAGTTGGTACCGACGGCAAACTCGGCGGACAGGCCGTTGTGCCCGGTGTGGCCGGCACATGGAAAGATCTCACCGACTCCGTCAACGCGATGGCCGGCAATCTCACCGCGCAGGTTCGTAACATTGCCGAAGTAACTACGGCCGTGGCTCGTGGGGACTTATCACGCAAAATCACCG
>JBEKGG010000037.1:0-22371 GCA_050012915.1 Terriglobales bacterium
AACTCGGATGCAGGAAGTTTTCACCGTGGTTCGCGATGCGCGCGACGCTGGAGTAAAAGTGGTACAGGAAGGCATCGCGAGCGGTCGCAACATGTGCGGGTGGGAAGTAGATCGGGCCACGCGAGATCACATCAAAAAAGCGGGCTTCGGCGATTACTTCATTCATCGCACCGGGCATTCCATCGGTACCGATGTGCATTCCAACGGCGCCAACATGGACGACCTGGAAATTCACGATGAGCGCCGCATTCTGCCCAACTCCTGTTTTTCGATCGAACCCGGCATCTATTTACCTGAATTCGGTGTGCGCAGTGAAGTCAACGTTCTGGTGCGACCGAAGGCAGCCGAAGTCACAGGTAAAATTCAACGCGAGATTGTAATCATCTGAATGGCAAATTCCTCGACCACTAAAGAAACCGCACCAACTCAACCTGCGACCGCCATGTCCGTGCTCGCACCTGCGATTGGCTGGCTCATCCCAGGTGCCGGGCACCTGATTCAGAAACGCTGGATTCGAGGGCTGCTGATCATGGGCTCGATTGTGATCATGTTCTTGCTCGGGCTGGCGCTGCAGGGACGCGTCTATCGGCCGAACGGCGGCGACATTCTCGACATCCTCGGATTCGTAGGCGACGTGGGTGCGGGCGGCCTGTATATAGTGACTCGGGCCTTGGATCTGGGCCAGGGCGCCATCGCGCATGCCACGGCCGACTACGGGACCAAGTTCATTATCGTTGCGGGCCTGCTGAACTTCATTAGTGCGGCCGACGCTTACCACATTGCGATCGGGAAGAAACCATGAATCTGCAACTCTCCCATTTCAGCGCGGCCGTTCTTTTCGCCGTATTTGCTTCGGTAGTTTTCGGGATTACCCAACGCAGCACTTCCCGCGAGCAGATTAGCTACGGTCTGTATTGTTTTGCTATGTTCGTGGGCGGGGTCTTTGTGGCCGGCTGGGTGATGTGGATTTTGCGAAGATAGCGCTCAGCTTTCAGCTTATCAACTCATTTGCATCGATCGCTGGGAAACTTCAGAAGAAAGTATTCGGCTGAAAGCTGACGGCTGAAAGCTGAGAGCTTTGCAGCTACCCTTCCCAAACAAACGCATCGAACACCCTCTTCGTATCGAATCCCAAGCGCAAGTAGAGTTCCACCGCTCGCGCATTCGCTTCTGTAACTGTCAAAGACAATAGTGAAAATTTGCGCTGGCGTAAGTTGGCTGTCGTCGCCGCCAGCAACGCTTCCCCGATCCCATGCGAACGGTATTCCGGCAGCACGCACACTTGGGTGACATGACCAACGTCCTGGCGCACGCTCGAACATAGAATCAGTCCGACGAGGGTATGCGTTCGTTTGTGTACTGCAGCGAACGAGGACTCATGATCGAACGTGCCGCAGCCCGGAAAGCGAACGATGTTGTTCAAAAAGCGCAACGAACCGCTCAAAGTGCGGTACTGATCGTTGATTTCGGAATCCACATGTCCGCGATATGCCGTCGTAATCACGGCGGCCGCAGGTTGATAGTCCTGTTCTGCCCATTGCCGGATTTCAATATCCGGATTCAACAGCGGGGCTAGCTTAGCCGGCTTTTCCAACGGGAGAAGCATGAAAAGGCGTGCATGACGGCTGAAACCCTGTTGCACAAAGGGATGAGAGACAACTCCGGTTTCGTGCATGAGCAACTGTGCTTCGACACGATGAATGCCGGGAGACTGCTGCAGAGTTTCGATTACGTGGGTGAGCAGCCGCGATTCTACTTCGTGACCATCGGGCAAGGGCCCACCGTTCGCGACAAAAAGATCTCCGATTACGCCTTTGCTGCCTTCGTAAACAAAGAATGCGTAACCGAAGATTCGTCCGCGATCAATGGCCGCATAACCAGGCAGGATCTTGGCATCCACGTAGCGCAGGATCATGTCGGCCGAGCCGCCGTAATCCCACGAGAGCAGGCGCGACCACACGCCGATCTCGTCCTGCAATAAAGGACGCAGATCGACGGAGGAAAAATGCCTGAGATCGAGAATCTCCACGCGGGCTCCTGGAGGGTGCGCCTCAGCAGTGCGCCCAAATTGCGGACGCGAAAAACTGAGTGTATTAGCTTCGCACGCCGCGAGGCAAACGGGAGTATCTCAGAGGATTCACGAAAGCGATTTCCGAAAAGCACAAACGAAGACGGAATACCGTTGACGGAATGTTAAATACTGAGCCCCTCGATTGCTAATGGCCCATCTGCTCCATCCCCATCCCCGCCGCCGACACCCAGTAATAATCCAAACCTTGCGGAGCGAAACTTCCGAGGTAAGAAACGCGACGGCCCGCAACTTGTTTTGCAATCGCGGTCTGCGATCCCTCTGGAGCTACTACCAGATGTTCCACCGCAGGAATTTGTCCTTGTTCGTATCGATCGATGATTTGGTTTCGATAAAATGCCAAGCCGAATTCGGTATTGCGTGAAACGCCAGCCACGGCAAGCGGGAGCGGCTTGTTTTCCAAATGGCTGATCTCGTTCGCCAGCGGCCGAACCGAGAGCATGCTGTCGAGAGCCGGAGATCCCAGGCGCAGTACCGCGGCAACGGTCAGCACTACCGGAACAAGCGTGACAAAACGCAACGTGGCCATGCCGGCCTTGGTTCGCAGCGTAGAAGCAATACCGATCGCTAACAATGCGGCAAAGCCAAGAGAGATCACTGCCGCCCTGCCTAATGGAAGCCGGTGTTGCATAACGATGTATTGAATCATCAATGCTGGAACAATGGGCGCCGCGGCCACGATGGAGTGAAGCACAATCAAGAAAATGCTGGGTCTCTCGCTCTCCACTACGCGGCGCCGCACATATTCTGCCAGCAACAGCGTGCCTGCCGGTAATGCAGGCACAATGTATCCGGGCAGCTTCGATTGAGAGAGCGAAAAGAATAGGACTGGGACAATCAACCAGATCACCAGAAATGCATTCAGGGCATCTTCCAACCCAAGCATTTCTTTTCCTTCCGCCCGCCACACCCGAATCGTTTCCACGAACGACGCCACCACGCATACGGTCCACGGAATTAATCCCAGCAGCACGACAGGAACGTAATACCAGAATGGTTCTTTGTGACGATAAAGGTTGCTGCCAAATCGCGCCAGGTTATGCTGCAGAATGAATACGAGGAAAAATTCTGGATTCCTTATCTGCACGGCGATGTACCAGGGAAGTGCGAAAGCGCAGAACAGAAGAATTCCAGGAATCCAGAGCGTTTTCCAAAGCAAGCGATAATCGCTCTTCGCCACTGCAAAGATTACAATGATTATGGCCGCCAACAAAGGCGCTACCGGTCCCTTTGCCAGAGCGCCTAGAGCCAGGAAAACATAGAAAACCGCCAGGTAGCCCCGGGATTTATTTTCGTACCACGCGTACCACGCGAGCATCGCAATGGTGAACATCGCAGCCAGCGGCATGTCTGTCGACGCGGCGCGAGCGAAGCCGACAACGCCCGCCGCAGAGGCAGTCATCAACGCGCCGTCAAGTTGGAAGCCGGGGCGAAAACGTTTGAGAAAAAGAAAGGTCGCGACCACCAGCAGAGTCGCATCCACTGCCGATGGCAAGCGTGCGGCCCAATCACTCACTCCGAAGATGCCGTACGCCAGCATCGCCTGCCAGTAATACAGCGGAGGTTTCTCCAGCCATGGCTGGCCTCCGAGCGTGGGCGTGATCCAATCATGGCGCGCGAGCATTTCGCGGGCAACTTGCGCGTAGCGTGGTTCATCAGCGCCGATCAGCCCAAAGTATGCGAGGCCGAAGAAAAACAGGAATGCGCAGAATCCGGCAAGCAGAAGCCAATCGGTGGACTCGCGGGAGATCTTCAATCATTTCCTCAGAAAGCTATTGTACGGATGGATTCGTGCGAAGTGGGGTCACGATTCGTGCCACGGCGGCGGACAAAGGACCGTCGAGAGAGCATCCGCTGGCGCAGGCGTGACCGCCGCCGCCGAACTGCTCCGCAATCGCGGCCACATCAACCTGTCCTTTGCTGCGCAGGCTTACCCGGAATCGGCCGTCCGGGAGTTCGCGAAAAAATACCGCGACCTCCACATCCTGGATGGACAGCGCATAATTCACAAGCCCCTCGCAATCCTCTTCTTTGGCTCCAAAACGCTCCATCTGCTCAGTCGTAACCCACACCCACGCCAGAGCGCCTTCGCGATGTAGATTCGAGAGAGCGGCGCCCAGCAGGCGCATCTTGGCGGTGGAGTGTCCGAAATACACGCTGCGCGCGCAATGCGCGGGATCGGCGCCAGCCAGCACGAGCTCCCGCGCCAAAGCAAATGTATGTTCGTTGGTGCCTTCAAACATGAACGACCCGGTGTCCGTGAGCACGGCAGTGTAGAGGCAGGTCGCGATCTCAGGGGAAATTTTAACCCCAGCTTCGCGCGCCAGACGATACACCATCTCGGCCGTTGCAACAGCTTTGGGGTCGATCCAGTTGACGTCGGCAAAAGGCCGGCCGCTGACGTGATGATCGATGCTGATCAAAAAGCGGTTTTCCAAGCCTTGCAGACGGGTGCGCTGGATGCTGTCGCATTCGAGAATGATGGCGGCGTCGTAGTTCCCGTTCACACGCTCGGCGCGAACCACCGTATCGGCAAAAGGCAATGGCTGATAGATACGAGGCACGCCGTCATGCAGAACCACGTCGGCTTCCTTGCCCATGGAACGCAGCACCTGGCAGCAGGCGAGCGCGGAACCGACCGCGTCTCCATCCGGACGCGCGTGGGAAGTCAACAGGAAACGGTCGCGCTGCTCGATGTGTTTAAGAACTTCGTTCAACATATCTGCCGTTTCGAACTACCGGCTCCGTTTCTGATTGCGTTTCAATAGCTCATCGATTCTGGCTGCGTACGTCTGCGAGCGGTCCAGCTGAAAATACAACTCGGGCGGACGGCGCAAATGCAAACGTTCAGCCACTTCTCGGCGGATGAAGCCAACAGCCGCCGTTAACCCCTCCAGCGTGCGTTCGGCTTCTTCATCGTCGCCCTGGACGACCACGAAAATCCGTGCCGAACGGGAATCGCTTCCGAACTCTACACTGCTCACGCTGGCCAGTCCGATGCGAGGGTCGCCGAGTTCCCCTTCCACAATGGTCTCAATCTCCTCGCGCAGAGCCTCCCCCAGCCGTTCCCGATGATATTTGGCTCCACGCTTTTCCACTGTTTTCCCTCAGAGTAAAACGAATGAGAATATCAGAAAAATGGCATCGCCGCGTCATTATCGACGCCACCCTTAGGGTACTTTCGTGATCAGCCGAAAGTGCCGTAAATAGAATGGATTACAACCGGAGCGGACTATAAGTATTCCAGAAACGAATCCGCGATATCGGCCCCACCGTTGTTTGCGATGCGCGTGGCCTGGCGTTCCACGTTCTTCATCAGGCCGTCGAGATAGTCGCGAGAGTCGGAAATGCTGACCACGCCCAACGTTGCATGGTTCCACAATCCGCTCGCGTCCAATTCGGCCACGGCAACGTTGAAATGGGCGCGCAGCCGGTCTTTCAGGCTGCGCACGACTTGCCGTTTGTCTTTGAGCGACTGCGCTGCTTCGATGCGCAGTTCGAGGGTAAGAAAGGCAATCATGAGGTCGTTGGCCGTCGGTCTTTGGTCGTTGGCAAATGCACACCTGCGCTAACGACCAACGACGAACGATCAACGACTAGCTTTATGCGATCGCTTCCGCCGCGACCTTCTCGGTTGCGAAGGCTTCGATCACGTCGCCGACTTTGATGTCGCCATAATTGGCGATCGAGATGCCGCACTCCATGCCGTTGGTGACCTGGCTGGCGTCGTCCTTGAATCGGCGAAGCGATCCGACCTTCCCCTTGAAGACGACGGTGTTGTCCCGCAACAGTCGCACTTCGGAATCGCGTTTAATCAGGCCATCGATCACCGTGCATCCGGCAATAGTGCCCACCTTCGGGATGCGGAAGGTCTCGCGCACTTCGGCCCGGCCCTGATAGGTTTCTTTGATAGTCGGTTCAAGCAATCCAGTCATGGCTCGCTTGATCTCATCCTGCAACTCGTAAATGATGGAGTGCAGCCGGATGTCGACTTTCTCCTGGTCCGCCAGTTCCTGCGCCTTGCGTTCCGGTCGCACGTTGAATCCGATAATAATTGCATTCGAAGCCGAGGCCAGCAGCACGTCGGTTTCGGTGATCGCGCCCACTCCGGAATGCAAAACCTTCAGGCGCACTTTGTCGTTCGAAAGCTTCGACAGCAGATCGCCGAGCACCTCGACCGAACCGCCAACGTCAGCCTTGAGAATAATGTTAAGTTCCTTGGTGCCAGCCGTCTTGAGCTGTTCCGCCAATCCTTCGAGCGATACTCGCGAGCTCTTCGCAAGCGTGGCTTCGCGAGTTTTCTGTTCGCGGTACTCGGAAATGCCGCGTGCTTTATCGCGGTCTGCAACCACCACGAACTGATCGCCCGCCTGGGGCAATCCTTCCATGCCGAGAATTTCGACCGGCGTCGAGGGCGGCGCTTCTTTCAACGCGCTCCCGCGATCGTCGAACATGGCGCGAACCTTGCCGTAGACATTGCCGACTACAAAATTGTCGCCGTCATGCAGAGTGCCATTCTGCACCAGCACAGTCGCTACCGGTCCACGCCCCCTGTCCAATTTGGCTTCGAGCACGACACCTTGCGCCGGACGTTCGGGTGTAGCCCTGAGTTCCTGCAGATCGGCCACCAGGACAATCATTTCCATCAACAGGTTGAGATTCGTTTTTTGTTTTGCTGAGACGTCCACGAATACCGTGGTTCCGCCCCAATCCTCGGGCATCAGGCCGCGATCGCCAAGTTGTTTTTTGACCCGATCAGGCAGCGCACCCGGTTTGTCAATCTTGTTGACTGCAACAATAATCGGCACTTCCGCCGCATGCGCGTGATCGATGGCTTCGAGAGTTTGCGGCATCACACCATCATCCGCAGCCACGACCAGCACGACAATATCCGTCGCCTTGGCTCCCCGCGAACGCATGCGCGTAAACGCTTCGTGACCCGGCGTATCCAGAAACACAATCTGGCGGCCGTACGCAGGAGACTGCTTGTCCTGCACTGTAACTTTGTAGGCACCGATGTGTTGAGTGATGCCTCCGGCTTCGCCTCCGGCTACGTCGGTCGAACGAATCGAGTCGAGCAGCGTAGTCTTGCCGTGATCGACGTGGCCCATAATCGTCACCACGGGCGGACGCGCTATGCCTTCAACGGCTGCGCCTTCTTCGCCGGCAGCGGCGTCGGAAACTTCCTTGGCGGCTTGTTCTTCGAAAGTGATGACATTTGTATCCGCTCCGAAGAAACGAGCCATTTCGCTAGCCAGCTCCGCGTCGAGCGTCTGGTTGATAGTGGCAAATACGCCGCGAGCGAGTAATCGAGCGATCAAATCCTTGGCGCGGATTCCCAGCTTCTCAGCCAGATCCTTTACGCTGATTCCTTCGGTGATAGTGATGCTCCGCGTGATCGGCTGCGGCTCATTTGAAAGCGAGAGACGCGGCGGCGGAACGAAGCCCTTCATCGGGCCTTCTTTTACACCGCGCGGAACATAGCGCTGGCCGGGCCTGCGCGCAGGCGCACCCGGACGAGCGCCGGGACGGGTCGTGCCCGGCGGAGGCAATCCTGGTCCAACCCCAAGAGGTCGCGTGCCCGTAGGCGACTGCCGGGTTGGATGCATCGGTCGACGCTCCCCGGGACGCAAGGGAGGACGTGTACCTGGAGCCGCAGCACCGCCCGGACGCGGACGCTGAAAAATTGGCTGTCCTGGGACCGGGCGTCCCGGAACCGGACGCGTACTCGCGCCCGCCTGACTCGGCGCGGCTGGCCTGATCGGAGCTTGATACACCGGACGAGGTCCGGTGTGAGGAACAATCATTCGCGGCGACGGTGGTTGCGGACGAACCGGGGCAATTGGAGCTGCCGGTCTCGCTGCCGTTGGCGCAGGCGGCTGAGCAACCGATGACGGAGCCGCAGAACTTGGGGCCGACGCTTGCGCCACGGGAGGTGTTGCAGCCGGCGGACTAGTCGGACGCGCTGGAACCGGTATCGTTGGTGGTGTCGCGATAGAAGCCGGCGGCGGAGCGACTGGCGGCGTTGGAACCGAAAATGTCGGCCTCACAGCCGTTGATGGAACGATAACTCTGGGCGCCGGTGCTGTCGGGGGCGGCGGCGGAGCCTTCACGGTCGAAGGGGGCGGCACTACGGTTGGTGATGCTGCGGCCACCGGACGGACGGCAGAAGTAACAGGAGCAGTCGGAGCCTGTTGCTTGCGAATAGCATTCAGAACGTCGCCCGGCCGGGAAATATTGGAGAGATCGATCTTGGTCTTAATCTCATCGCCATCGGCGCGGCTGGGACGTGATGGCCTGGCTGCTGTATGCGCCTCGTTGGCGGCGCGCAAATAGGCTCGCAGCTTCTCCGCTTCATGCTCTTCCACGGAACTGGAGTGCGTCTTCTTCTCAGTGACGCCTACTTCGGGAAGTGCGTCGAGAATCGCTTTGCTTTTAACTTCCAGCTCCCTGGCCAAATCGTTAATTCGAATCTTGCTCATCCGCTCTTTCTTTCCTCCGGACTATCCCGCTAAGTCTTCATATCAACCTCACGGTGTCGGTTTTCCACTGCACGCTTCCATGGTGCGCGCGGAGTGCATAAGGTGTTCATTACTCTTTGCCTTCGGAAGAGGCAGGCTCCTCCGCCGGTTCTTGCGTCTGTTCTTCAGTTGCTGCTTCCGGTTCGATCGGGATCGCAATCTCCGCGGTTTCGTCGCCGGCGACATCTTCCCCATCTACAAGTGAAGTTGCTTCCTCGGCGCCTTCGATCGAAGTCTCCTGACCCTCCGGGACCTCAACCGTTGCCTCGCCATCGGCGACTGCCACTTCGCCGCCTTCAAGGCTCGAAAAATAATTATTGACCGCCAGGCTGATTTTTTCCACCGTCTTCGGACCAATGCCCTCGATCGCCTCAAGCTGCTCCGGCGTCATATCCGCCAACGCCTCGACCGTGGTGATGCCGGCCGCGCTCAACTTTTCGATCAGACCCTCGCCCAAGCCGGGCACATCGGCCAATGGAGTCGAAGCCGGAGCCACCAATTGTGACATCTGCTGTTCGACTTCCTGACGCTTCTCTTCCTCGCTCTTGATGTCTATCTTCCAACCCAGCAACTTCGCTGCCAGGCGAACGTTCTGCCCCTTCTTGCCAATTGCAAGCGAAAGCTGGCTGTCATCTACCACGACTTCAAGATGTTTCTCAGTTCCTTCGAGCACGCTAACGCGACTAACTTTCGCGGGCTGCAAAGCCTTTTCGGCGAAAGTCACTGCATCCTCGTGATACTCGATAATGTCGATCTTCTCGCCTCGCAGCTCGCGGATGATCGACTGCACCCGCATACCCTTCATGCCAACGCAGGCGCCCACGGCATCCACGTCTTTGTCTTTCGACATGACGGCAATCTTGGTGCGTTCGCCGGCCTCGCGGGCAATCGCCCGGATGACCACGGTTCCGTCGTAAATTTCCGGCACTTCCGTCTGGAACAGATGCTGCACCAGTTCTGGAGCAGCGCGTGAAACCACGACGGCCGGACCTTTCGAAGCCCTTTCGACTCGCGCAATCACCACGCGTACGCGCTCTCCGATGGCGAAAGATTCTAACCGCGACTGCTCCTTGCGCGGCATGCGCGATTCGGCTTTGCCCAGATCGAAGATCACATCCGGACCTTCGATCCGTTTCACCGTCGCATTCACAATCTCATTCACGCGCCCGATGTACTCGTTGTAAACGGTGTCGCGTTCGGCTTCGCGTACTTTCTGGAAAATTACTTGCTTCGCCAGTTGCGCTGCGATGCGCCCGAGAATCCCTTCCGTAACTTTCGGAATTTGTAGCTCGCCGCCAACTTCCACGCTGGGATCAACTTTTCGGGCATCATCGAGCGTGACCTGCAGAAGAGGATCTTCCACCTGCTCGGGAGCTTCAACCACGGTTTTAACCGCAAAAGCACGAATCTTGCCCGTATCTTTGTCGAGCTGCGCGCGAAGATTTTCCTGCGTCTTGTAATACTTGCGCGTGGCGACAACAATGGCATCTTCGACCGCGGTAACAACAATCTGCGGGTCAATACCTTTTTCTCTGCTGAGCGCGTCGATCGTGTTGTAAAGCTCACTTGCCATAAAAAACCATTTAGTAATTTTGTAATTTATAAATTGGGTAATTGAAAGCCCTGCTTCAAATTACTCAATTGCTAAATTTCCCAATTACTCAATCCCTTTAAATCTCCGGAACCAGATTGGCCTTCTCCACGTTGGCCAACTCAATCTCCAAAGCCTGCGGCGCTGGGTCACCCGGCCGTGCTTTCTTTTTCGTCGCACCGACTTCCAAGGTCAAACGGCCGTCGTGAAACCTTTGCAACCGTCCTTCGAAGTGCTGGCTTCCATTGACCGGATTCCGCGTTTTCAGCTTCACTTTGCTGCCGGTGAAGCGTTCATAGTCGGCAGCTCGCAACAGCTTACGATCCAATCCCGGAGAGGAAACTTCCAGCAAATACGAGTTGCCAGGAATCACATCCTCCGCATCGAGGATGGTTCCGACCTCCCGGCTCAGAATCGCACAATCTTCATGAGTTACACCGGCAGGCACTTTATCAACCACAATGCGAAGCATGCGTGCCTTACCCGATCCGCGCAACTCCACTTCAACCACCTCGAGCCCGCTGCCGGTGGCCACTCGCTCTACAATCGCGCGCACCTGATCGATCTCAAATCCCATGAAACCAATAAGTTATCGGGCTGTTGCGGAGATTCGAAAGCACCGCAAACTAAAAAGTGGGCTTTCGCCCACTGGTGTGCTCCGCCAAAATCAGGTACTACACAACAGTTTCCAAGGACCAATATACGCCCCTCCGTGCCAAAAGACAAACGCGGCTAGGTGATATCTGGGGCAGCGCCTTAGCTTGAATTTTCAGAAAACCGGGATGTCTCAAAAGTTAGACGACGGCTCAACCATGTCGTTCAGGTTGTCGGCTGGATTTTCACCAGCATTCAATCCCGGTACTTCAATGTTGTCCGCGACTGAAATCGAACTGAGGCACCCTGGCTCCCGACGTCCAGCCAGCCTCAAATCCACAGGGTAGTCAAGCGGGCGCGTATGTGGGAAACTGTTTGCATGGGAAACAAGGACGCACCAAAACGCGAAAAAAGAAAACCGCCCAAGAAAAAGTAGCTTGAGCATCGATATCACTATGCCTCCGCGTGTCGCCATCCCCGTTCCTCATTCAGGCGACCGAGAGTATGCCGAACGCTCCCTCCCCCAATATGAGCGGGCCGTTGAAATGGCCGGAGGAGAACCAGTTCGCATCCCGTTGGATCAGCCACCCGCAGAGGTGATGAAGCTGATCGAGCGCTGCGACGCCGTGCTATTGCCGGGAAGCAAAGCCGATGTCGACCCCGCAAAATATGATGCGCCTCGCGATTCGCAGACGGCTCCCGCCGACGCCGGCCGCGATACAGTCGACGAGTTACTGCTGCAAGACGCGTACAACATGCGCAAGCCGGTGCTTGGCATTTGCTATGGCCTGCAGATCCTGAATGTGTACCGCAGCGGCACCCTGGTCCAGCATATCGAGTCTCCGGTGAATCACGCCCCGGGACGAAAAGTCGCGGTCGCGCACAATGTTGAAGTCGCACCGGGATCTAGGCTCGCCGGCATTGTCGCCTCCACAGTCGAAATCTCCGACGGCAGGAAGTTTGTCGTGCCGGTGAATTCCAGCCATCATCAGGCGGCAGACGTTGTTGGGGACGGTCTGCGCGCGGTTGCGCGGTCGCCGCAGGACGGAGTCATCGAAGCGCTTGAAGGCACATCGCCGGATCATTTCGTGCTCGCGGTGCAATGGCATCCCGAGCGGTCGGTGGACGAGGACGAGCCGTCGCGAGCAATCTTCCGGGCGCTGGTCCAGGCCGCGCGAGTCAGACACGAAAAGCTCAAGGGAGAATTTGAGTCCGTCTAAAATCGGCCACGGATCAGCACGGATTTACGCGGATCAAACCGAGAGAAAAGAACTTTTTATGTCTGTAGAATCCGCAAGAATCCGTGGCTAGTTTTTCTTCTCCAGCAGCACTACAACGTTTGCAATAGCTGCGTTGTCAGTGCCCAATCCTTCTGGCGTTTTGGCTTTTAGGCCAACGCAATCCGCGGGCACGCCCAACAATTTCGCAACATGCTCCCGAATGGCAGCAGCGTGCGGACCAATCTTGGGCGCAGCAAGAATCAGCGTCGAGTCTACATTTACGATGGCGTAGCCAGCCGCTTGAACCCGCTTCAAAGCCTCGCGCAAGAAAACCGCGGAGTCGGCTCCCTTCCACTTAGCATCGGAAGGTGGAAACAGCGCCCCGATATCAGGCGCGGCGATGGCCCCGAGCAAAGCATCGGTCACTGCGTGTAAAAGTACGTCACCGTCGGAGTGGCCGCCGAGGCCCTTCGGATGATCCAAAGTCACCCCGCCAATCTTAAGCGGAATGCCAGCTTGGAATTCGTGCGAATCCCAGCCAAAGCCAATTCTCATGCGGGAACCCCGGCCACGGATTTCCACGGATTTTCACGGATCTTTTTTCTTTCGTTGTCAAAAAGAAGTCTGCGAAACTGGGGCCGCGTTCCAAAGTTAAGTAACATCCCGACTTCAACCTCCGTGGACTTCAAATAATGAAGCAACTGAGCCTCGTGAGCAGGATCCAACGATCGAGCACTTTTCAGTTCGAGCAAGACGCTGTTTTCGACCATGACATCCGCTCGGAAATCACCGACCTTGTGACCGCGAAACCAGACTGGCAAAAGTATCTGCCGATCCACGGCAAGTCTCGCTTCGTGGAGAGCGATTACGAGCGATTCCTCGTACACACATTCGAGAAATCCGTAGCCTAGTTCATTGTAAACATCGTAAAAGATACCGATGATTTTCTCGGTCAGCTCCGCATGTTTAAGTACGACGCCGGTCATATACGAAGTGTACCGATCAAACGTTTCTGATCCGTGCAAATCTGTGGCCGCCTTTACCGTTTCAGGAAGAATTCCGCAAGCTCCATGTCTGCCGGAGTCGTGATCTTTATATTCTTCGCGGACCCCATCACGACCGCGACGGCATGCCCCGAGCGTTCGACTAGCGAAGCTTCGTCCGTGCCTACGAATCCGTCGGCCGCAGCCTCATCGAACGCTTTCTTGATCACATCGTAGCGAAAACCCTGCGGAGTTTGCGCCATGACGACGCGCTCCCGTGGAATCGTCGATGTGATTAAAGCGCCATCGGATGTGCGCTCGACCTGTTTCACAGTGTCGACCGCAGGCACGCCGGCGATGGCCGCGCCATGTTTCTGTGCGGCTCGGATCACATCGTGAATAATCTCCTCGGTCACAAACGGACGAACGGCATCATGCACCAGCACGATGTCGTCATCGCCGGCCGAGATCGAACGTATTGCGTTTGCGACAGAATGCTGGCGATGCTCTCCGCCTTCGACCAGATGAATCTTCATCTCCGGAATGTCCGTAAAATCTTTCACCAGGCGGGCTCGGAATCCCTCAATCTCATTCCCGCGCAGCGCAACATAAATCTCCGACACTTCCGGACTGGCCACAAACTTTCGCAGAGTATGAATGAGGATAGGCACGCCTCCAAGCTCAGTGAACTGCTTGGTCGCCGCGGGCTTCTTGCTTTTGCCGCGGGAATCCGAGACCATACGCGTCCCCAAACCTGCAGCCGGAACGATCACAACTACCTTCATAGCGGGCTGCAAGTATACGAGGGGGAGGCCTGTAGTTCAAATCGGATCGCCGAATGTCGACTCTTCCCAGTACGGTATTCACCCTATCCACATTTTGCTCAAAGTTGGGAACTCTCTTTCCCTCCGGCACAATGCTGCGCAGACCACGGGAAGCTAAGGCGCATAGTTTCAGTAAATTATATGGAACCACGCGAGTGAACACGATGGCAGTCAATTTGCATTGACCTAGGGAGGCTCTACGGGTTGGGCAGTGCTTTTGCCGGGTTAAGGAGTTCAATTTGAACAAGCGTCCTTCATGGTTCACGCTGATCACATTCAGTGCCACTCCAGCGCTTGCAGTCGCTTTGTGTTCGGCCGTTCTTTTCACTAGCGCCGCTGTTGCGTTCTCACCCGCCAATGGCGGACCGCCGGCGGCAACTCAAGCATCAACCATTGCGAGAAGAATTTTTACCGGCCTGGTCACTGATGATCACTGCGAGGCAAGGCATGACATGGATTCCGGCAAGAGCACCATGGAATGTACTCAGATGTGTGTACGGAACGGCTCCAAATACGTTCTCGTTGAGGGAGACAAAAAGTATAACCTGGCAGGAAGCGAAAGCGACTTCGATGGCATGGCAGGTCAGCGTGTGAAAGTTGTCGGCAGCCTCGACGGAAATACCATCAAGGTAGGTTCGATAAGTCCGGATCGGTAACCGCTGACTGCGGATTCGTCAAATCTTTCCTCCCCGCCCGAGTTTCTCTAGGCTAAGTCGATCCCCTTATCTATCGGCCGTTCCACCACAACTGGCGCGGGTTTCTTCGGCTCTCCATTTGGAATCGCAGTCGCTGTCGTCAATACAACCGCAGGGCGCGACTCGGTGCGGAGCACCGCGCGCTCATCCCATTTCCCGAAAATCATTTTTCCCGCGGTCGTTTGTAATACCGATGTAACCGAAATGTCGATGGTCTTGCCGATCATTTTTCGAGCATTGTCCACGACGACCATGGTGCCATCGTCCAGATAAGCGACGCCCTGATTGTATTCTTTACCTTCCTTGAGAATGAACACTTTCATGGTCTCGCCCGGCAGCACGATCGGCTTCAGCGAGTTTGCCAACTCATTGATATTGAGCACGGCGACGCCTTGCAATTGCGCAACCTTATTAAGGTTGAAATCGTTGGTGATAATTTTGCCCTCGTAAAGCTTGGCCAGCTCAATCAATTTCAAATCGACTTCGCGGACTGCGGGAAAATCATCTTCCACAATTTGTATTTGCACCGAGGCCATCTTCTGCAGACGCTGCAGGATGTCGAGGCCCCGTCGTCCGCGATTGCGTTTGAGCGAGTCGGCGGAGTCGGCGACCAACTGCAACTCGCGCAGCACAAATTGAGGAGCCACAATCACCCCGTCGAGGAAACCAGTTTCGGCAATGTCGGCAATGCGTCCGTCAATGATGACGCTGGTATCCAGAATCTTGTAGCTTTTCCTGGATGTCTTCTCGCCACCGAAAACTCCACCCAGCGCCGCCAGATTCAGCAGATCGCCCTTGTTGGCGCCGACGATCAAGCCGACATACGCCATCAAGAACATCACCATAATCTGCAGGAAACTCTGGGTGTGCCCGGCAGGAATGCTATTGCGAATGACCAGGGCGAACAGGTAAGCACCGAAAATTCCGAGCACGCTGCCGATCGCGGCCCCGATCAGACGCTTCAGGCTGACCAGACGAAGCCGCCACTCGAAAATGACGATGGCCCCGCCGAGCAACCCTCCAACTAGAGCATCGAGGTTTGCGGGCAGGTCGAAAGGTTGAAGTTTGTAACAAGTAAGCGCAACAAAAAGAATAAATAAAAGACGAACGGCTATTAAGTCCACTGATGGACCTCCTCGGAACTCACAGGCTAATCGTTCAAGTGAAGTTCCGCACCGGGCGCCCAACCGGTCAATCTATTGCGACCCGGTGATCTCTATCGCGGAGCCTATGAATGAGACGGCTAATAAGCGGCTCCGCTCTCCGTCCAGAAATCGGACAGAAGCATTCTGAAATATTCCAGTGGAAGTATATACCTGCTGCGAAGCACATGGGATTACGCAAGTCACAAAGCAAAGTAATGCCTGCAGGGCAAAAACTAACCGGCCGCCGCGGCTGATAGACTCTTGGGTATGAAGGCTATTGTCATCAGTCGGTTAGGTGGACCTGAGGCTCTGGAGATACGAGAAGTGCCTGATCCAGTCCCCAACGCTGGACAAGAGTTGGTGCGCGTCCAAGCTGGCGGACTGAACTTCGCCGACTTCATGACAGCCCAGGGTGGATATCCAGGAACACCGGAGCCTCCACTGGTCGCAGGCCGCGAGTTTTGCGGCAAGCGGGAAAGTGACGGTCAGCGGGTAATGGGCTACGCGCAGTGGGCAGCATTCGCTGAGCGCATCGCTGCCCGCCCTGAGCTCTTGTGGCCAGTGCCCGAAACTTGGAGCGCCGAAGAAGGAGCAGCTTTCCCGGTGAATTACTTCACTGCATATTTTGCATATTGGAAGGCGGGGTTGATCGGCGGTCCAGCATCAGGCGCTGTTCCGCGAGTACTGATTCACGCCGTAGCCGGAGGCGTAGGCACCGCCGCAGTGCAGATCGGAAGGTTGCTCGGCGTCGAAATGTACGGAACCTCTTCGTCCGACGAAAAGCTTGCGCGCGTCAAAGCGCTCGGATTGCAACACGGCATCAACTACAAGCAGAGCGATTATGAAGACGCGATCAAAGATCTGACTCACGGCGAAGGCGTGGACGCGGTATTCGAGATGTTAGGCGGCGAACACACCAACAAGAGCGTGCGCTGCCTGCGGGACTTCGGACGCGTGATCGTCTACGGCAGCGCGACCGGACAAAAATCCGAGCTCGATACGCGACTGCTCTACGCCAAGGGCGCAAGCGTCCACGGATTGTGGTTGACTTACCTGTCCGCGAAGCAGGAATTGATGCGAGATGCATGGAAACAACTTTCCGTCTGGATTTCGCAAGGCCATTTGCATCCCGTCATCGGCCACGTGCTGCCGATGGAGCGCGCAGCCGAAGCATACCGATTGTTGTCCGAAGGAAAAAATTTCGGGAAAATAGTTTTGCAGATCTCGTAGTCGAACGACGACTGACTCAGCATGCTGCTCGCGTATCCCTGCACAATCCATCCAACACATTTCTCGCTTCACACTTGCAATTCACCGAAGATTGTCCGTTCACGATTCCAGAAGCGAACCATGCCATTGCAGCTAATGTCGTAAACATTGTGTGAAATGTTGTGAACATTCGTAAAAACAAAATGTCGCTTTGTAGACAAAACAAACCAGGAGTGTGTCTTCGCGCAATTGCTAACGACGCGGGTCATGGAACGTCCAAGGGGTAGTTGCAGCGAAAGGGAACTTCGCGGCATCCAAGAACGTATATAGAACTGATAAGCGAGAAAGCCCGGGCAAGAGTAAGTCGACCCGGCTTTTGGGAAACAATTTCAGGGGTTAAGGGACTGGCTCATTCTCGGTTTGGCGGCCCAGGTGAGCGCAATCCCTGCAGCAGAGAGCTCGCGGTCTTGCGGCCACGCGCTTTCTCCTTAACCCCGCGGCAGCATTGTAAGTCTTTCGCGGCAAAACGCAAGTTTTTCGTGGAAGCTCAAATCCAGGCCGCCCCAGAAAACGATTCCCGACGCTTTTCGGGAAAGAAAAAGGAGTCTCATGAAATTCGAAAATGTTTCCAAGGGCTTGCTGCTGGGATTGGCTGTGCTACTGGCGACAAGCGCATTCGCGGCTGCGAACCAGGGTTCTATGCAGCTTCAGGATCCCGTCACCGTAAGTGGCAAACAATTGCGCGCGGGGGATTACTCGGTGAAGTGGGATGGCACCGGTCCCAATGTTGAGCTGAGCATCCTGAAGGGAAATAAGGTTATCGCTACAACCCCGGCTCGACTGATTGATCTGAACGAAAAATCAAACCACGACGCGGCCGTCGTGCAAAATAACGGCGATGGCAGCAAATCTCTGGCTGAGATTCATTTCAGTGGCAAGAAGTATGCGTTGGCCATTGGCGGTGATTCCGCCAGCATGGACGGCAGCGGCAGCAGCAAATAAAAACGGTAGTGTTGCAAAAGAAAAAGGGGAGCTCGTAGCTCCCCTTTTTTCTCGGTATTGTTTCTTGCGCTCGTCAGTTCTTCGCCAGTGCAGCTTTTAAGTTCACGTCCGAGTCGGCGAACACTGCGATGTCTTTGGTCCACGCCTTGTATCCATCCTGCGAGACTTTCACCGTGTGTTTGCCAGGAGAAAGTTTGAGCGTGGCTGGAGCGTTGCCCACGAAGTTATCGTCTACGTAAACGTCAGCTCCATCGGGTGTGGAACTCACCGTAATTGAGCCTTTCCCGGATGAGACGGCGCTAACCGGGACCACGGATGGCCCAGCAGTCATCGACGGTTCAGCCGGAACTGCTTTTGGATCCGGCACGGCTATGGCTTTTTCTTGAGCCTTGACCGCGGACCTCTGCTGCGGATCACCCGCCAGTTCGTCCCCGACCTGCTGGTAGAACTTGTCCGCCATGCGATCGCCCGCGCCCCAGGAAAAGCCATCCTTGGTCTGAACGTTGATGATCAAAGTAGCTTTGCTGTCCCCCTCGGGTTCGACCGACGCGTTAGCCACGAACCCTTTCGAAGTCAACGACCGGCCGGTTTCAAAGGTGAACATCAAGGTCTTCTCGTCGACATAAGTCACGACGTGCCGTTCACGGGCAGTGCGCAGCGCGGCGTTAAATACCTGGTCAGCAGAATTGTTATAGGTCTTTTTCTTGGGCTCCGCTTGCGCACTTACTGACAACAGCAGAGCGACTACGGCGAAAACCGCGAAGCGTGATGCGACACTGACTTTCATAACTTGCCTCCAAACGAATCGAGTTCCCGGATACTTGCTACGACTGGCTCTTGGGGAAACGTCTATTCTTGCATCGGTCGCACGGGAGGCATAGTTACGGTTGTCGCTGTCCAGATGGGAATAAGCGAGGCTGGAGAATTAGAAAAGGGAGCGCCCTCGCGCTCCCCTTTTAATAGAAATTCACCTTAATACTTGGGCATTCTGGGATCTACGCGATCGGCCCAGGCCAGGATTCCGCCAGCAAGATTATGCACTTTCTTGAATCCTGCCTGCTGCAAAAACGCCACTGCCTTGGCGCTGCGCACGCCGGAGCGACAGTGGGCCACGATTTCGCGGCTGGAGTCGAGCTCATGTACGCGATTCGGTAGATCGCCCAACGGGATCAAGTGCCCGCTGATGTTGCAGATTTGATATTCGTGGGGTTCGCGAACATCGAGCACGAAAAGATTATCTCCCGCGTCCAGACGCCGCTTGAGTTCTTCGACTTGCATTTCAGGAACGCCTGCTTCCACTGGTTTCTCCTCACCGCGGATTCCGCAAAACTCGTTGTAGTCTATCAGTTTTGTAATGCTGCGGTGCGTCCCGCAGGCGGGGCAATCGGGATTCTTGCGCAACTTGAGCTCACGGAACTTCATGCCCAGAGCGTCGATCAACAGCAGTCGCCCGATGAGTGAGTCACCCTTGCCAAGAATCAGCTTGATGACTTCGGTGGCCTGAATCACGCCTACGAGGCCGGGTAAAATGCCCAGCACTCCGCCTTCGGCGCAGGAAGGAACCAGCCCCGGCGGCGGCGGTTCGGAATACAAACAGCGATAGCAAGGTCCGTCGGCAGTCGCGAACACGCTGGCTTGCCCCTCAAAGCGGAAAATTGAACCATAAACATTGGGTTTGCCTGTGAGCACGCAGGCATCGTTCACCAGATAGCGAGTGGGAAAATTGTCGGTGCCGTCGGCAATAATGTCGAAGTCGCGAAACAGTTCCAGCGCATTGTCGCTGCTCAATCGGGTCTCAAACTTGCGGATGTTCAGAAACGGATTGATCGCCTTCAGCTTCTCAGACGCGGAATCAAGTTTCTTTCGTCCTACATCAGCGGTCGTGTGGATGATCTGCCGCTGCAGGTTTGTATAGTCCACCACATCGAAGTCTACGATCCCAAGAGTGCCCACGCCGGCCGCTCCGAGATAAAGCGCCAGGGGTGAACCCAGCCCGCCGGCCCCGATACACAACACGCGCGCGGCCTTGAGCTTCTGCTGACCCTCCATGCCGACCTCGGGCATGATCAGGTGGCGGGAGTAGCGCAGGATCTCGTCGTTGGTAAGAGCGGCGGTTTCGGGTCTGACTTCTGTGATAGTGGCCATAAAAACCTCTGTTCCAGAACGCTGATTTTAATGATTACAGAACGGACAACTAGAAACAACAACAGAACGGACGACAACAGCGGGCGCTGTGGCGAGGCATTCGGAGATCGGCCCGTCCGCAATTCACTGATTGATCCATCAAGGTCACCGGCCTCCGGCGATTGAAGGCACTATCGAAATAGTATCACTGTCCTGTACCGCAGTCGCTTCCTTCTGCAGGTAGCGGACGTCTTCGTCGTTGAGGTAAACATTCACAAAAGAACGGAGTTTGCCGTCGTCGGTGTAAAGATGCCGCCGCAGATCGGGATGCTGGGAGACCAGTCCGGACAATGCCTCGGCGACGGTCCCGGCGGTAACTTCGACCGTCGGTTGCTTTCCAGCGTATTGGCGCAGAGGAGTGGGAATGTGGATTTGTGTCATGCAGGTAAATGATGCGGCAATACCCCGGTCGGATTCACTTCGATGGCCGGGGCCGTAGAAACGTAGCTTGCTACGTTTCCGCCTGCGCCACCTCAATCTTCTCGTCCAAAAGCTTTTTATCACCTTCGTCACTGCCGCTCAATTCGAACGCGTTCGTTATTACGGCTTTGCCCTTTTCCACGCTGGTGATGACGTACGAACATCCGAACCAATGCGCCTCCGCAAGATCAGTCGGCGACCAATGTGCCGGGTGGTCAGGATGCGAATGGTAAAAGCCGACAATATCCTCGCCGCGCCCGCGGCCTTCGCGCTGGATGCGAACCAATTCACGCGGATCGATGTTATAGCGATTCTGCGGCGAATCGGTACGCGTGTTGCCGCAGCGGGCAATCGAAGTCACGCGACGGGCGTTCCCATTCATCCCGCCGAGTAACACGCCACAGCACTCATGCGGATAGGTCTCCTCGCCGTGTTGGCGGAGAGCCTCATAATCTTTGCGCTCAATCTTCAACATAGAAACCATCACCACGGAGACACAGAGACGAAAAAAACAGAAAAAAGGCTTTCTCTGTGACTCTGTGTCTCTGTGGTAAATCGCAGTTAACTATTCCTGCCAGAATCTCTCGCTCAAATACTTGTCCCCGGAGTCGCACAGAATGGTCACAAATACAGCCTGCTCGTTTTTGTTCAACTGCCGCGCCAGTTGCAGGCAGCCTACAATGGCCGCCGCCGCCGATATCCCTACCAGCAAACCTTCTTCGCGAGCCAGGCGCTTGGCCATAACGTAAGAGTCCTCAGTCGAAATTTCCAGGTTGGCGTCAGCCAGCGACGGATCATAAATTTTTGGAACAATAGCGCTGGCCATGTACTTCGCGCCTTCGATTCCGTGAAAAGCCGAATCCGGCTGCAGCGAAATGCACCGGATGCGCGGATTCAATTCCTTCAGCCGCCGCGTGGTCCCGACGAAGGTTCCACTCGTGCCGAGCATCGACACAAAATGCGTGATCCGTCCTTCCGTCTGTTGCCAGATTTCGTTGGCTGTGCCATGGTAATGAGCCTGCCAGTTGGCGTCGTTGGAATACTGATCGGCGTAATAGTAGAGGTCGGGATGTTTCGCAGCGAGTTCGCGCGCTACTCGGATGGCGCCATCGGAACCGTCCGCAGGATCGGTGTAAATGATCTTGGCGCCGTAAGCAGTCACGATGCGCTTGCGCTCGACCGATACATTTTCCGGCATGCACAGCGTCACCGGAAAACCCTGTGCCGCGCCGATCATGGCATAGGCAATGCCGGTGTTGCCGCTGGTTGAATCCAGCAGAATTTTACCGGATGTTAACTTGCCACTGGCCCGAGCTTGCGCCACGATGTTGGCTGCGGCCCGGTCTTTGACCGAGCCTCCGGGATTGAGCCATTCGGCTTTGCCGAGAATCTCGACTCCGGGCAGATCGGCGCCGATGCGGACCAATCGAAGCAGCGGCGTATTGCCAATGCGATCGACGCTGTGCGTCCCCAGAGGGCTGGCCAGTTCATTGGTTGCGTCTGCATGTGCCGATGAAATAGACACTTTCCCGATCTTTATAGGCGAGGGTTGCATAAACTTCAAACTCGAAGGCCGTGACTTACGTAATGTTCCTCACAAGCAAAATCAATCGTGACAAACGCCAGATTAGATTATAAGAGAGACAGCTTGGTTCCACCGAAGATGCGACCGCGTACTTTTTCCAGCAATCCGCATCTAACCTAAACAAGAACGAAGGACGAAATGGCATCGAAGGTAGAACAACGGACTTACGAAGACGCGTTGAATTGGTTGCGCGATCACGGCTTTGATGTGCTGGAAGCGCCAGGTACGCAGGCTCGCGTCTTTCTTAAGAAGTACAACGTATCGGCCGCCATCCAAAAAAACGGCGACGACGGCGTGAAGATTTTTGCT